>CAMFHW010000546.1 GCA_945952175.1 uncultured Phenylobacterium sp.
CTCGCCGACGGCTCGGCCGCCGCCTATCTGGGCGTCACCGGCCAGATGAGCGTGCCCCAGCTCGGTTTGGTTGCCGAGCGCATCGACGCCGTCCTGATGGACGGCGTCGCCGGGCGCGCGAGCAGGGGCTTAGAGCTGCTGGCCTGCCCGCGCGACCCGCTCGCCTTCGACCAGATCTCCCGCGAGGCCGTGCTTCGGGTCCTCGAGATCGCCTGCGAGACCTACGACCACGTGATCGTCGACATGCCGCGCCACCGGCGGAGCTGGAGCCTCGAGGTCCTGGCCGGCTCCGACGAGGTGCTGGTGGTCTCCGAACTCACCGTGCCCGCCCTGCTCGCCGCCCGCGCCTTTTCCGAGGAGGTCGAGCGCGCCCTGCCCGGCTCGCCACGGCCGCGCATCGTGCTCAACCGGCTGGCCTCGCGCCTGTTCGGCCCCGCCCCCTCCACCGCCGAGGCCGAGAAGGCCCTGGAGCGCAAGGCCGACGGCGCGATCAGCTCCGACTGGGACGCCGCCGCCGCCTCGGTCAATCTCGGCGGCCCGATCCGCCAGCACCGGCCGAAGTCCAAGATCGTCCGCGACGTCCAGGGCCTGGTCGAGCGCCTGCTCGCCCGCGCCCCGCTCCAGACCACGAGGGCCGCCTGATGGGACGGTTTCTGCTGAAGCCCGCGAAGGTGGTCGAAGCGGCTGCGGACACCGAGGCGGAAGCCCCGCCTGAGGCCGCCGCTCCCCCCGCCGACACACCCAAATCTCCGCCCAAGCCCCCCGGCGCGATCCCGCCCGCGGCCAAATCGGCCGAGGCCCAGCTCCTCGACGTCAAGCTCAAGCTGCACGCCCAGCTCATCGAGGAGCTCGACCTCTCCAAGCTGGAGAAGCTCGATCAGGAGGCCCTGCGCCGTCAGGTCCTGCCCCTGGTCGCCGAGTTCGCCCGCGCCGAGCGCCTGGTGCTGAACGCCCAGGAGCTCGATGCGCTCGGGCTCTCCGTCCTTGACGAGATGACCGGCCTTGGCCCGATCGAGCCGCTGCTGAAGGACGACAGCATCGCCGACATCCTGATCAACGGCCCCTATCAGGTCTATATCGAGCGGCGCGGCGAGCTCGAGGTCACCCCGGTCAAGTTCCGCGACAACGACCACCTGCTGCGCATCGTCAACCGCATCGTCGCCGGCGTCGGCCGGCGGATCGACGAGAGCCAGCCCATGGTCGACGCCCGCCTGCCCGACGGCAGCCGTGTGAACGCCGCCATCGCGCCCATCGCCATCGACGGCGCCTGCGTCTCGATCCGGAAGTTCTCGAAGAAGCCCTACACCCTGGACAAGCTGGTCGAGGTGGGCGCCATGCCCTCCTGCGTCGCCGACTTCCTGCACGGCGCGATCAAGGCGCGGACCTCGACGGTGATCTCCGGCGGCACCGGCTCGGGCAAGACCACCCTGCTGAACGCGCTCTCCTCGGCGATCAGCCACAAGGAACGCCTGATCACCATCGAGGACGCCGCCGAACTGCAGATGCAGCAGCCGCACGTGGTGCGCATGGAGACCCGGCCGCCGAACATCGAGGGCAAGGGCGAGATCCGCCAGCGTGAGCTGGTCAAGAACGCGCTGCGCATGCGGCCCGACCGCGTGATCCTGGGCGAAGTCCGTTCGGAAGAGGCCTTCGACATGCTCCAGGCCATGAACACCGGCCACGAGGGTTCGATGGCCACCATCCACGCCAACAACCCCCGCGACGCCATCACCCGCCTGGAGCAGATGGTGGCCATGTCGGGCATGAAGCTCAGCCCCGAGGCCGTGCGTGGCCAGATCGCCTCCGCCGTCGGCCTGATCGTCCAAGTCATGCGCCTCTCCGATGGCAAGCGCCGCCTGATGAGCGTCACCGAGATCACCGGGATGGAGGGCCAGGTGGTCCAGATGCAGGAGATCTTCGCCTTCAACCGCACCCACACCGCCGCCGACGGCACGGTGCACGGCGAGTTCCGCGCCACCGGCCTGCGTCCCCGCTGCCTGGAGGAGATGCAGCGGCGCGGCATCGCCTACGACTCGGCCAATTTCGACCCTTCGCGCGTGCTCGGCTGATGAAGTTCGACGCCACCTCCGCCTATCTGATCCTGGTCTTCGCCGCGGTGTTCGCCGCCGGCCAGGCCGCCAGCGGCCTGCTGCGCACCGCCCAGACCAAGCGCAAGGTCAACCGGCGCCTGGTCGTCGCCGACAAGGTCGGCGGCGGTATCGCCGACCTGGTGGTCGAGCTGCGCAAGCAGCGTGGCCTGAACGCGGCGGGCGATCCGACCGGCGCCTGGCTCGCCGACCTGATCATGCGCTCCGGCGTGCCCTACGATCCGCGCCGGTGGGCCCTGGTGGCCGGCGGCGCAGCCCTCGGGGTCGCGGCCCTCGCCTACCTCATGAGCCGCAACCTGCTGGCCATTCCCCTGGGCCTCGTCGTCGGCGGGCTCGGCGGGCCGCTGCTGTTCCTGAAGGTGATGGCCGGCCGGCGCTCGAAGGCGCTGGGCACGCAGTTGCCCCAGGCCCTGGAGATCGTGGTCCGCAGCCTGGAGGCCGGCCACCCGGTCCCGACCGCCGTCGCCCTCGTGGGCCGTGAAATGTCGGACCCGATCGGCACCGAGTTCGGCATGGCCTCGGACGAGATCGCCTATGGCGCCACCCTGGAGCAGGCCATCGCGCGCATGTCCCAGCGCTGCCAGCATCCCGACGTCGACCTGTTCGCCGCGACCGTGCGGCTGCAGGAGCGCGCCGGCGGCAACCTCACCGGCCTGCTGAAGCTCAACGCCAACACCGTGCGCGAGCGTCACCGCATGCGCCTGAAGATCAAGGCCGCCTCCGCCGAGGGCCGCGTCTCGGCGACGATCCTCACCGCCGCCCCCTTCATCGCCGGCGGCGCGATCAGCCTGCTCTCGCCCAAGTTCTACGGCGAGGTGATCCATGAGCCCTTCATCCATACCCTTTCTCTTATACACAT
>CAMFHW010000547.1 GCA_945952175.1 uncultured Phenylobacterium sp.
AGGCGATGGAGAGCCAGCGGTGGATCTGTCGGATCCATTTGTTCATAGAGACCTCCTCCGAAATCGAACGCGGATGGGTTCAGGCGGCGCGCGCCAGAACCTCTTCGAGGCTGGCAAAGAACTTCTGCCAGCCGAAGTGAGCGCCCCGGTAGGCCTGTTCCTGGTCGGGCCGGAAGCCGGCCTGCTCCATGCGCAGGTGGGTGCCCGCGCCGCTCGGGGTGAGCGTCCAGGTGACGGTGCTCTCCAGGCCCATGGCGGACCAAGTGTAGGCCAGGCTGCGGTTGGCCTCGACCTCAAGCACCTCGCAGTCGACCGAACCCCAGTCGCCGTGCAGCTTGAAGCCGTGGCCGACCTTTGGCTGGAAGTCGTTCTTCATCAGCCACTCCTGGATCAGGTGCGGCTGGGTGAGGGCGCGCCAGATCTTCTCCGGCGGATGCGGCACCTCGCGCTCAACGACGACGGAGCGGAGTTGGGTGGCGGCGGTCATTGGTCCATCCTTCGCAAGAGATCCTCCAGGTCGTCGAACCGATCCTCCCAGAACCCGGCCATCTCCTTGGTCCAGTCGACCAGGGGCGCCAGCGCAGCGAGCTGGGCGCTGTAGTGGGTCTGGCGCCCCTCGTGGCGGTCGCGCACCAGGCCGGCCTGCTTGAGCACGGCGAGGTGCTTGGAGACCGCAGGCTGGGAGATGCCCGCCTGCGCCGTCAGCGCCCCCACCGTCTGCTCACCCCCGCAGCAGAGCCGCTCGAAGATGGCGCGTCGGGTGGGGTCGGACAGCGACCGGAAGAGGACGTCGCGTGGCTCCAGCATGGAAATCGATAACCCGTCAGCTATTGATCTGATCAATAACCCACGAGCTATGGATTGCAAGCGGAATCTGCGGGCCGCCTATGACGAAGGTTTAACGTGTGTCCGTGCGAGGCCCCTCCCTAGTCTGGCGGGGACGGCCGCCCGTGGCCGTCGCGTTCCGGGACCGCGCCCATGTCGCTCGCCAGACGAACCCTCCTGGCCGCCGCCCTGATGCTCGGACTGTCGGGAACGGCCTGGGCGGCGGACACGCCGGCGCCGATCCTGTTCGCGCACGTCAACGTCGTGCCGATGGACCGCGAGCGGGTGCTGCGCGACCAGTCGGTGCTCGTGCGGGACGGCGCGATCGCCGCGATCGGGCCGGACCTTGCCGCGCCCGCCGGCGCCAGGATCGTCGACGGCCACGGGACCCAGTATCTGTCGCCGGGCCTGGCCGACATGCACATCCACTCGACGACCCGACGCGACATGGCGGTGTTCCTGGCCCACGGGGTCACCACCGTTCTCAACATGGGCGGCGCCCGCGCGGGGTTCATGGACCAAGTGGTCCCCGGCCTGAACCGTGGCGAGATCCCAGGCCCGCATTTCTATGCCGGCTTCATCGTCGACGGGACGCCGGAATACGGCCAGTTCGTCATCGCCAGCCCCGCCCAGGCGCGGGCGATCGTCGATATCGCCAGGACCAACGGCTACGACTTCATCAAGGTCTACAACAACATCGCGCCCGACACCTTCCAGGCCCTCGTCGAGGCCGGGAAGGAAAAGGGTCTGCCGGTCATCGGCCACGGCGTGACCCGGGTCGGGCTGGAGCGGCAGGTCGCCGCCGGCCAGATGATGATCGCCCACACGGAGGAGTACCTCTACACCGTGTTCTTCCCGCCGGGCTCGGACCTCGCCACCGCGCCTGCGCCCTCGGCCGCCCAGATCCCCGCGGCCGTCGCCTTCACCAAGGCCTCGGGCGCCTATGTGACCGCCGACCTCAACACCTTCGCCACCATCGCCGCCCAGTGGGGCAAGCCCGGCGCGGCCCAGGCCTATCTGCGCGATCCGGAGGCCCGCTACCTGGATCCCGACGACGCCCTGCGCTGGCTGGGCGACGACTATGCCGGGCGCAAGGGTTCGATCGCCCGGCACGCCGAGTTCCTGAAGGTCTTCACCAAGGCGATGAGCGACGCCGGCGTGCCGCTGATCACCGGCACCGACACCCCGACCATCGCCGGCCTGCCGATCGGCGCGTCGCTGCACGCCGACCTCGCGGCGCTGGAGGGTGCGGGCCTCAGCCGGTTCCAGGTGCTGTCTGCCGCCACCCGCACGCCGGGCGAATTCATCGCCAGGGCGAAGCCGTCGGAGCGGCCGTTCGGCACGATCAGCGTGGGCGCCCGCGCCGACCTGATCCTGACTGCCGGCAATCCGCTGGACGACCTGGCGACGCTTGGGAAACCCCTGGGCGTGGCGGCGAACGGGCGCTGGTACGACGCGGCGGCGCTGCGGGGCCTGCTCGACGGCGTGCTAAAGCAGTATCAGGCGGTCGCCGAACCGCGCTGAGCCTGACGATGGGAATTGGCGCACCCGACACGATTCGAACGTGTGACCTTTGCCTTCGGAGGGCAACGCTCTATCCAGCTGAGCTACGGGTGCGTCTCGCTTGAGCGGAAGGGGCTTCTAGCCGAAAGGCCACCTCGGCGCAAACGCCATCACCTTTGTGGATCGCCCCTCCTTGTCGCCGAGGCGCGCCTCGGCGGGAGAGGCTCAGGCTGCGGCCGTCCAGGCGAAGCGGGCGATGAACAGCACGGCCAGCAGATAGAGGGCGAGGTCGGCGCGGCGCGGGCCGCGGCGCAGCAGCTTCAGGGCCGCGTGGCTGACGATGCCGAAGGCCAGGCCGTTGGCGATCGAGAAGGTCAGCGGGATCACGGTGAGGGTCAGGAAGGCGGGGATCGAGATCTCCGGATCCGACCAGTCGGTCTCGGCCAGCGGCGCCATCATCATGCCGCCGACCAGGATCAGGGCCGGGGCCGTGGCGGCGGCCGGGATCAGCTGGACATAGGGCGCCAGGAACAGGGTGATCAGGAAGAGGACGCCGACCACCACGGCGGTGAGGCCCGTGCGCCCGCCGGCCGCGACCCCGGTGGCGCTCTCGATGTAGCTGACCACGGTC
>CAMFHW010000548.1 GCA_945952175.1 uncultured Phenylobacterium sp.
GGGCTATGGCGAGACTATCGAGACCTGGTTCGAGACGGTCCGCGACCTGACGCGCCAGGGCTGCACGGTCTGGGTGCTGGACCGGGCGGGCCAGGGCGGGTCCGGCCGGCTCACCCTGCCCCGCGACCTCGGCTATGCAAAGAGCTTCGAGCCCGAGGTGAAGGGGCTGACCGCTCTGGTGCGGGTGGTGGTGCGGCCGGGGCCGGGCGTTCCGCTGATCCTGATGGGCCACGACGACGGGGCGGTCGTCGTCTTGCGGGCGGTCGAGGGCGGGCTCGGCGCCGATGGGCTGGTGTTGTCTTCGCCGCGGCTGGAGGCGGTGCAGGCCGCCCGGTCGGGGATCGCCGCCCTGCCCGGCCTCGACCGGCTGCCGGGCGCCGGCTGGAAGCCCTGGAGCCGCAGCGCGCCGGATGACCGGGCCCGCGGCCTGACGCACGACGCCTGGCGGGGTGCGGTCACCCAGGCCTGGATGACGGCCAATCCGGACCTGCGGATGTCCCTGCCCGGCGCGGCCTGGACCCGGGCCTTCGCGGAAGCCTCGGCCGCCGCGAGGGCGGAGGCGGCGCGGGTCGCCCAGCCCGTGCTGGTCCTGACCGCCGGCCCGGCGAACGCCGACCAGGCGGCGCTCTGCAAGACGGCCGCCGACTGCCGCCTGGTGGAGATCGCCGGCGCGCAGCCGGCCCTGCATCTGGAAGCCGAGGCCTGGCGGGAGCCCTGGCGCAAGGCGCTCGGCGCGTTCATCGCCGGCAAGATCGATCGGTCGCGGGCGGTCGGCGCGGCTGAGGATCGGCAGGATTCCCCAGAAGGATCAGAGGTTTTCGACGACAATCGCGCACAGACGCGCTGAGCCGCGCTCACGGATTGTGACGTATCTTTTCAAGGCGGAGACCAGCCGATACCCTGGCCGCAACAGTCCGGCGAGACGTTCGGGGAGGTTTTCGCCCTTGTCAGTTTCCTTCGATCCGCGTTCGGCGGACCGTTCCCTTTTCGAGGCGCTTCTGGAAGCGCGCGCGAAGTATGGGGCCAAGAAGCCGATCCTGGAGGACCAGGACCGCAATCCGCTCAGCTATACCGACCTGATCCGGGCGAGCTTCGCACTGGGCCGCAAGATCGCGGCCATGACGGCCAGGGGCGAGCATGTCGGCGTCATGCTTCCGGCGAGCTCCGGCGCCGTGGTGACCTTCTTCGCCCTGCATGCGTTCGGCCGCGTGCCGACCATGCTCAACTTCACGGCCGGGATCCGCAATCTGAAGGCCGCCTGCGAGCTGGCGGGCGTCAAGCGGGTGCTGACCGCCAACAAGTTCATCGAGCAGGGCAAGCTGCACGACCTGATCGACGCGCTGGAGACGGTGACGACGGTCACCTATCTTGAGGACGTGCGCGAGAGCGTGGGCCTGGCCGACAAGGTGTTCGCCGCCAGCGCCGGCGCCCTGCCCGGCCCGTTCCTGACCAAGACCAAGGCCTCAGACCCGGGCGTGATCCTGTTCACCTCCGGCAGCTTCGGCACGCCGAAGGGGGTGGTGCTGAGCCAGGGCAACCTGATCGCCAATGTGCGCCAGATCGCGGCCCACATCCCGCTCGACCCCGACTGGGTGATGTTCAACCCGCTGCCGACCTTCCATTGCTTCGGCCTGACCGGGGGTGTGCTGCTGCCGATCCTGACCGGCATGAAGGCCTTCGAATATCCCTCGCCGCTGCATGTGCGGCAGATCCCGCCACTCCTGAAGGACTCCAAGGCCTCGATCCTGCTGGCCACCGACACCTTCGTGAACCAGTACGCCCGCGTCGCCGAGCGCGACGAGATGGCGGGGCTGAAGTTCATCGTCTGCGGCGCCGAGAAGGTGCGCGAAGAGACCCACAACATCATCAACGAGCGGTTCGGCGACGTGCCCGTTCTGGAAGGCTACGGCGCGACCGAGGCGGCCCCGGTGATCGCGGTGAACAAGCCCGGCGACAACCGCCGCGGCACCGTCGGCGGCCTGCTGCCTGGCGTCGAGACGCGCCTGGAGGCCGTCGAGGGCATCCCGGGCGGCGGACGGCTCTATGTGCGCGGGCCGAACGTCATGGCGGGCTATCTGGGCCCGGACGGGACGGTGGAGGCTCCGCACGAGGGCTGGCACGACACCGGCGACGTGGTCTCGCTGAGCGACGACAACTGGATCACGATCCTGGGGCGCGTGAAGCGCTTCGCCAAGGTGGGCGGCGAGATGGTCTCGCTGACCGCCGCCGAGGACCTGGCCTGCGCGGTCTGGCCCGACGCCCGCCACGCGGTGATCGCCATGCCCGACCCGAAGAAGGGCGAGCGGCTGGTGCTGGTCACCGATCAGCTGGAAGCCGACGCCGGCCCGCTGCTGGCCCATGCCCAGGCGATCGGGGCGCCGGAGATCGCGGTGCCGCGCAAGATCATCAAGGTGCCCGAGGTTCCGGTCCTCGGCACCGGCAAGACGGACTATGTCGCCATCCAGCGGATGGCCGAGGCGGAGGGCCGCCGCGCCGCATAGTCCCTGGAAGTGGGGAGCTGACCTATGCCGAACCTCGCCGTCTGGACGCCGCGGGTGCTGAGCCTGCTGCGGATCATGGCCGCCCTGCTGTTCATGCAGCATGGCCTGATGAAACTGTTCGCCTTTCCGGGCCCGCAGCCCGGCGTGCCGAGCCCACTGCCCATGATCCTCGTGGTCGCAGCCTGGATGGAGGTGGTCGGCGGCGGGCTATTAGCGCTCGGCCTGTTCACCCGCCCGGTGGCCTTCCTGGTTTCCGGCGAAATGGCGGCCGCCTATTTCATGGCCCACTTCCCGAAGAGCTTCTATCCGGCCCTGAACGGCGGCGACGCGGCCGTGCTGTTCTGCTTCGTCTTCCTGTACCTGGCCTTCGCCGGGGGCGGCGAGTGGAGCCTGGACGCGACGGTCCGCAAGCGGCCCTAGCGCAGCGTGGCCAGCAAGGCCTTCAGCTCGGCCT
>CAMFHW010000549.1 GCA_945952175.1 uncultured Phenylobacterium sp.
TGCCCGCTCGTCGAGCCGTCGGTGTCGATCGTGCCGGTGGGGACGTTGTAGTCCTGGCCGGACAGGAAGTTCAGCGTGCCGGTGACGTCGCCCCCCTGGGCGAGTTCCGGCCCCGGCGGGACGGGCAGGTCGGGGCGGCGGAACACCTGCAGCAGTTCCAGGTGCCGGACGGCTCTCCGCAGGCCCAGATCCCAGTCGGGTGGCGACCGGCTGGGCCATGCCGCTGCGGCCGCGTGCTGCAGGCTCGCGAGGATGTCCGCAGGCATGGCGTAGCCGAGGCCCATGGGACGAAATCCGATGCGCCTCGCCAGCGCGCCGCAGTTGGGTGAGCCAAGCTGGGCCTGGAGCCAGGCGCCCACCGTGTTCCGCGCCAGGCGGTCGCGATAGCGATGGGCCCGCCGGGGTCCGCCGACGACGGCCCCGAGATAGGCCGACCCCACCACATTGCCGCTGTAGCAACCGAGCGCGCCGAACGCGAAGGCCCGCGCCCGCTCGGTCCTGGCCGCGTGGAACAACTGCTCGACGAAGGCCTCCGTCCGCCGTCCGAGGAAGGCGTTGCGCCAGCCCCAGTGCTTGGAGGGGATGTCGGACTGGCGCGGGTGCGCCGTGAGATGGGGCAGCGGGTCGATCGCCGCGTGCAGGGCCTGGGCGTCGGCGCTGAGGACCAGGGCCGAGGCGCGCAGTGCGCCGAGCTGGCCGACGGCGGCGTTCGCCTTGTCCACCGCGTCCGGCGAGGACGGATCGAGCAGGCTGGTCTCAAGGCCGGCCCGGATTCCGGTGAGCTGGTCGTAGAGCACCAGGCCTTGCCGCCAGAGGCTGGCCGCCTGTTCGAGCAGCTGCAACTCGACGCCATCGGACGCGGCGTGATCGACGACGAGGTCGACGATCCCGCCGAGCGTCGCCGCGTCGGGTTCGGCGTCGGCCGCCGCGCAGAGCGCATCGACCTTGGCCTTCAGGGCGAGATTGCCGGCGAAGGTCGTGGCGAGCGATGCGCGCACCTGATGCAGGACGCCAATATGCGCATGGTACTCCAGCATGCTGCAGCACCTGTTCTGAGGGTTGTCGGGGACGACGCGTAAGCAACCGGGAGCCGCGAGGCTCCGACGTTCGGATGTTAAAACTCGTTAAACGCGTTCTACTTCAATTGTCGCGTTGAGGTAGCATTTCCGGCCGCGATGGTCCAGAGGCCGGCCTCAGTCCCCGGCCACCCACTCCACCTCGGCGCCCAGGGCGTTGAGGTTCTCGACGAAGCGCGGGTGGGCGCGCTGGATCGGCGAGGCGTTGAGGATGGTCGAGCGGCCCTCGATCGAGGCGGCCAGCATGAAGAGCGCGATGGCGACGCGGATGATGTAGGGGCTCTCGACCTTGGCCGGCATCAGCGGCTTGCCGCCATAGATGATCAGCCGGTGCGGGTCGCACAGCACGGCGTGCGCCCCGAACTTGCCGAGCTCCGAGGTCCAGCCGAGCGCGCCCTCATAGACCTTGTTCCAGAACATCACCGAGCCCTCGGCGCGGACGCCCAGCGCGATGAAGATCGGCAGCAGGTCGGCCGGCACATAGGGCCAGGGCGCAGCCTCGACCTTGGTCAGGATGTTGGAGGTGAAGGGTTCGCGGATCTTCAGCGCCCCGTCGATGCGGGCGCTGGAAAACCCATCCTTGTGAGTCACTTCCACGCCGAACTTCGCGAAGGTGCGGTCGAGCAGCGGGAACTGGGCGATGGCGTTGTTGCGGATCTTCACCTCGCCGCCGGTGATGGCGCCCATGGCCAGGAAGGTGGCGATCTCGTGGAAGTCGTCGTCGAAGGTGAACTCGACGCCCCTCAGCCGGTCGACGCCGTCGACGGCCAGGCGTGAGCCGCCCACGCCCTCGATCTGCGCGCCCATCAGCTCCAGGAAGCGGCAGAACTCCTGGACGTGCGGCTCGCAGGCGGCGTTGGTCAGCTGCGAACGGCCCTTGGCCGTGGCGGCGCAAAGCACGAAGTTCTCGGTGGTCGTCACCGAGGCGTAGTCCAGCCAGTGGTCCGAGGCCGCGAAGCCCTTGGGCGTGGAGATCGTCAGGAGATCCGGCTTGCGGTCCACCTCGGCGCCGAAGGCCTGGAAGACCTCGATGTGCGGGTCGATCTCGCGGACGCCCAGCGTGCAGCCGGTGGCGTCCTCCTCGATGCTGGCCGCCCCGAAGCGATGCAGCAGGGACGGGATCAGCATCAGCGTCGAGCGCATGCCCAGCGGCAGGTGCGCGGCCTTGGGATCGAGCCCCCCGGCATGATGCACGCGCAGCGTCCCCGACGCGTAGTCCATGTCCACCTTCGAGCCCAGGTTCTCGAAGAAATCCAGGATCTTGCGGACGTCGGTTATGTCCGGAACGCGGTGCAGCGTCACCGGGTCCTCGGTCAGCAGGGTCGCGCAGAGCACCGGCAGGACGGCGTTCTTGTTGGCCGAGGGGGTGAGGGTTCCGCGCAGGGCGCGACCGCCTCGCACGATCAGGTTCGTCATGGGGGCGGCCTCTTGAGGTCAGGCTGCGGAAGGTCGAAGTGCAGTTCGCGCGTCGCCGCGCCTAATCCCAGGCGCCGATCTTCTGGGCCTGCTGGTGGGTGATCGGATGGTGGGCGCGCTCGTGGTCTTCCTCGGCGAGGAGCCGGGCGGCCTCCAGCGCGGCCATGCAGCCCATGCCGGCCGCGGTCACTGCCTGTCGATAGACGTCGTCGGTCACGTCGCCGGCCGCGAACACGCCCTTGATCGCCGTCGAGGCCGAGCCCGCGACCACCTTCAGATAGCCGGAAGCGTCCATCTCGAGCTGACCTTTGAAGAGCTCGGAGGCCGGGGCGTGGCCGATGGCGATGAACACGCCGTCGCAGGCGATGGTGCGGGCCGAACCGTCCTTGACGTTCTTCAGCTCGACGCCGGTGACGCCCATCGGGTCGGTTCCGCCCAGGACCTGGTGGATGGCGTTGTCC
>CAMFHW010000550.1 GCA_945952175.1 uncultured Phenylobacterium sp.
GGCGCCCTATCGCTCGCAGGAGCTGTTCCCCGGCCCGGCGGTGCAGACCGACGAGCAGATCGACGCCTGGATCCGCGGCGCCTCGGAGACCATCTACCACCCGGTTGGCACCTGTCGCATGGGGCCGAAGGGCGACCCGATGGCGGTGGTCGACGCCGAGCTGAAGGTCCAGGGTCTGGAGGGCCTGCGGGTGATCGACGCCTCGGTCATGCCGACCCTGGTCGGCGGCAACACCAATGCGCCGACCATCATGATCGCCGAGAAGGCCGCCGACATGCTGCTGGGCAAGGCGGCCCCGCCGGCCGATGATGCGCCCGTCTACGAGGATGGCCAGAAGGCCGCCTGACCATGCTTTAGGGAGCGACCGCCATGGAGATGCGCCGACTGGGGAAATCCGACCTGAAGGTCGCGCCGCTGATCCTGGGGGGCAATGTGTTCGGCTGGACGGCGGACGAGGCCACCTCGTTCCGCATCCTCGACGCCTTCGTCGATGCCGGCCTGAACGCGGTGGACACAGCCGACGTCTATGCGCGCTGGGCGCCGGCCGGCGGCGGGGCTTCGGAGACGGTGATCGGCGCCTGGCTCAAGCAGGGCGGCAAGCGCGACAAGATCGTGCTGGCCACCAAGCTCGGCTCCGAGATGGGCGAGGGGATGAAGGGGCTGTCGGCCAGCTACATGGTCGAGGCCGTCGAGGCCTCGCTGAAGCGCCTGCAGACCGACGTCATCGACCTCTACCAGTCGCACCGCGACGACCCCGACACGCCGCAGGAAGAAACCGCCGAGGCTTTCGAGAGGCTGGTCAAGGCCGGCAAGATCCGTGCGATCGGCTCCTCCAATTTCGAGCCGGAGCGCCTGAAGTCGGCGCTGGAGGTCAGCGAGGCCAAGGGGCTGGCGCGCTACCAGTCGGAACAGCCGCTCTACAACCTCTATGACCGCGCCGGCTTCGAGGCGGGGCTGCAGCAGGTCTGCATCGACAACGAGGTGGGGGTGATCCCCTATTACGGCCTGGCCTCGGGCTTCCTGACCGGCAAGTACCGGTCGGAGGCGGACCTGGCCAAGAGCCCGCGCGGGCGGGGCGTGAAGCGCTATCTGGACGAGCGGGGCCTTCGCATCCTGGCGGCGCTGGACGAGGTGTCGGCGCGGCGCGACGCGACGCCGGCCCAGGTCGCGCTCGCCTGGGTGATGGCCCAGCCCGGCCTGACCGGCCCGATCGCGTCGGCGACCAGCGTCGAGCAGCTGGAGGAGCTGATCGGGGCGGCGCGGCTGAAACTGACGGCGGAGGATCTCGCGGCGCTCGACAAGGCCTCGGCGCCGGCTGCCGAAGCGGTTTGACGCGGGACTTATAAGGTTCGCGGAATTGCGCCTCGTCGCCGTGTGGGCGACCCCTGCCGCCATCGGAACGGCGCGGGGAGGCGACCTTGGGCGATCAGATCGAGGACGGCGAGGAGAGCGGGATCGGCGTGCGCGGTGCGGGCGCGGTCTCGGCGGCGTCCGAGATCCTGGGCGGTGAGGCCGAGGTCGCCGCCGGCGACATCGAGGCCGGTCCGGCGGCCGGGCCGGACACCCCCGCGCCGACCGATACCGAGACGCCCGTCGAGTCCCCGCCGCCGACGGGCTCGTCCGTCTGGACCGATGGCGGTGACGGCCAGCTGCCCTGGGAGCTGTCGACGGAGGGTATCGATCCGGCGCGGATCCTGATGGACCGCCCGGACGTGTTCCAGGGCTTCTTCGACGCCTATTACGGTCCCAACAACGACCACCGCTCCCACGCCTGGGCCGATCGGGTGGGCGAGGCGACGCCCGAGGCCTATGCGCTCTACTGGTACAAGACCTACGCCTTCTGGGAGGACTACCGGGTCTCGTCGGACGAGGCCGGGCACGACCCGGCGCGGATCACCGCCCTGCTGGACCCGGCGGGCGCGGAGCGCACGACGGCCGACGGCGTGCCGCTGAACCAGATCCTCGCCGATCGGCCCGACGTGTTCCAGGCCTTCTACCGCGAGTATTTCGGCCCCGGTGTCGACCACCATTCCAGCGCCTGGGACAACCGGGTGGGCGGGGGCACGCCGCAGGACTACGCCAACTACTGGTACGAGGCCTATGGCAAGGCGCAGGGCTATGCGCCGGAGGTCGCGGCGTCCGCGCCTGCCGAGCCGCCGGCCGCCGCCGCGCCGGCCGATGACGGCGGCTATTTCGTCACCTGATGCCTAGGCGGCGCCGGCAGATCCTTGCCGGCGCAGGGCCTACTCACGGAATCCTGTTCCCGGACCGGCGCGGAATCGCGCTTGATGCGTTCCTGCATCGCGTCCGCCCTCCGATGTCGCGGACGCCGGAGGATCGCCCATGGATGACGACGCGCCCTTGCCGCCGCCGGCGGCTTCTGCGCTGGACCTCATCGGCCGCACGCCGATGCTGGAACTGACCGGTTTCGACACCGGCCCCTGCCGCCTGTTCGTCAAGCTGGAGAGCGCCAATCCGGGCGGCTCGATCAAGGACCGTATCGCGCTGTCGATGATCCAGGCGGCCGAGGCCGACGGCCGCCTGAAGCCCGGCGGAACCCTGGTCGAGGCCACGGCGGGCAATACCGGCCTGGGCCTGGCGCAGGTAGGCATCCTCAAGGGCTACAAGGTCCTGCTGATCGTCCCGGACAAGATGTCCCGCGAGAAGATCCAGCACTTGCGCGCGCTGGGCGTCGACGTGCGGATCACCCGCTCCGACGTCGGCAAGGGCCACCCCGAATACTACCAGGACATGGCCGAGCGGCTGGCGGCCGCCATTCCGGGCGCGCTCTACGTCAACCAGTTCGCCAACCCGGCCAATCCGAAGGCGCACGAGACCACCACCGGGCCGGAAATCTTCCAGCAGATGGGGGGCGACCTCGACGCCATGGTGGTGGGGGTGGGCTCCGGCGGGACGCTGACGGGCCTCGGCCGCTACTTCAAGG
>CAMFHW010000551.1 GCA_945952175.1 uncultured Phenylobacterium sp.
CTGCTGGCGCTGGTGCTGGCGATCGGCCTGGTGGTCGACGACGCCATCGTGGTGGTCGAGAACGTCCAACGGCGGGTGGACGAGGGCGAGCCGCCGATCGTCGCCGCCCAGCGCGGCGCGCGGCAGGTGTTCTTCGCCGTGGTCGCGACCACCATCGTGCTGATCTCGGTCTTCGCGCCGCTGATGTTCATGCCGGGCTATATCGGCCGGCTGTTCGTGGAGCTGGCGGCGGCGATCTCGGCGGCCGTCGCTTTCTCGGCCTTGCTGGCGCTCAGCCTGTCGCCCATGCTGGCCTCGAAGCTGCTGCGCCCCGCGCACGGGGAGGGCTGGTTGGCCCGCCGTGTCGATGCGGGCATGAACCGCCTGCGGAACTCCTACCATGCCTCGCTTGAGGCCCTGCTGGGCCGCAAGTCCGTGGGCGTGCTGACGGGCGCGCTGGTCGCGGTGCTGGCCGTGCTGGCCTTCGGCCTGTTCAGCGTCCTGCCGCGCGAGCTGGTGCCCAACGAGGACCGCGGCCGCGTCGACGTGATCATCCAGGGGCCGGAAGGCGCGGGCTTCGACTACATGCTGCCCTCGGCCACGACGATCGAGCGCAAGCTGCTGGCTCTGCTGAAGGACGGCACGATCGAGCGCTACACCCTGGGCGTCCCGCGCTTCGGCCAGAACCAGTTCAATTCGGGCAATGCGAGCG
The DNA here is from genome assembly GCA_945952175.1 of uncultured Phenylobacterium sp. GTDB lineage: Bacteria > Pseudomonadota > Alphaproteobacteria > Caulobacterales > Caulobacteraceae > Phenylobacterium. The sequence continues at coordinate 692 of CAMFHW010000551.1, forward strand.
TGGCTCTGCCGGACAGCCGCAAGCACAAGATCACCTCCCAGGACCTGGCGGCCCAGCTCAACAAGGAGTTCGCCTCGATCACCGGGGTGCGGGTGATCGCCTCGGTGCGCCCCAGCCTGCAGCGCGGCAGCCAGGGCGGTGGCGCAGGCGGCAGCAGCGTCGACCTGATCATGCTGGGCGACGAGTATCCGCAGATCGAGGCGGCGATCCGCCCGCTGATGGCCGCGGCGCAGGCCAATCCGGGCATGGCCCGTCCGCGCCTCGACTATGAGCCGACCTCGCCGCGCCTGCTGGTCGATCTCGACCGCGACAAGGCCGCCCAGCTCGGCGTCCCGGCCCAGGCGGTCGGGAGGGCGCTGGAGACCATGTTCGGCTCGCGCAAGGTGACGACCTACATCAAGTCCGGCCAGGAATACGACGTCATCCTGCAGACCGATCGCGACAAGCGGATGAGTGAGGACGATCTCAAGAACCTCTATGTCCGCACCAGCTCCGGCTCCAGCGTGCCGCTGTCGTCGGTCGTCGACAGCCATGTCAGTGGCGACACTCCCGACCGCGAGCGGGTCGACCGGCTGCGCGCCATCACCCTCTCGGTGCAGCTCAATCCCGGCTACACCACCGGCGAGGCCGTGAAGTTCTTCCAGGACGAGCTGAAGAAGCACCCCGGCGTGAACTACAAATGGGGCGGGGCGGCGCGCGACTATCTGGAAGCGGGGGGCGCCGTGGGCCTGGCCTTCGGCATGGCGTTGCTGCTGGTGTTCCTGGTGCTGGCCGCCCAGTTCGAGAGCTGGATCCACCCGGGTGTGATCATGCTGACCGTTCCGGTCGCGGCGCTCGGCGGGCTGTTCGGCCTGCTGATCGCCGGCTCGACCCTGAACACCTACAGCCAGATCGGCCTGATCATCCTGGTCGGCATCGCGGCCAAGACCGGCATCCTGATCGTCGAGTTCGCCAACCAGCTGCGCGACGAGGGGCTGTCGGTGCGCGAGGCGGTGATCGAGAGCGCCTCGCTGCGCCTGCGTCCGATCATCATGACCTCGATCTCGGCCTCGGCCGGGGCCCTGCCGCTGATCCTGTGGGGCGGGGCCGGCGGCGAGAGCCGCAAGACCATCGGCGTGGTCATCTTCTTCGGGGCGATCTTCTCGACCCTGCTGACCCTCTTCATCGTGCCGGTGTTCTACAACCTGCTCGCCCGCTTCACGAAGTCGCCCATGGCCACGGCCCGGCGGATCGAGGCGTTCGAGGAGGCTGAGCAGGCGCGCCTGGCCAACGCCGCCGAATAGGCCGGCGTTCCTCCGAGAGGAGGGCTTTGCTCAAGCAAGATGAGTGGGAGCCTGGATTGCGCAGGCCGCGGCCCTTGGGGTGACCGCGGCCCTCGCGCCAGCGGGCTGGGGGAACCCGCCACGTCCGGTGGGTGAAGCCGGACGCATCGCCATCCACGGATGCTCTTCGGGTGGCGATTTACTCAATCTGGGGACAGTCGTCTCACACGTCAAGATTGTTTGGTGGTTGCGGCCCCTATTTCGCGGGGGCGCTGGTCTCGGCCTTCAGATAGGCGATCAGATCGACGCGATCCTGCGGGTTCTTCACGCCCACGAAGGACATCTTGGTGCCGGGCACGACGGCCTTGGGATCGGCGATCCAGTGGTCGACACGCTCGGCGTCCCAGGTCCAGCCGGCGGCCTTCAATCCGTCGGAATATTTGAAGCTGCCCTCGGTCCCTGCCTTGCGGCCGAACACGCCCCACAGGTTCGGGCCGGTCATGTCGGAGCCGCCCTGGATGGTGGTGTGGCAGGACTTGCAGATGAGGAAGACGGTCTTGCCGTGGGCGACGTCGCCCTTGTTGTACGGCGCCGGGAGTTCGGCCACGAGGGCGGCCTTCTGGGCGTCGGTGAGCTCGACCGGAGCGGAGGCCGGCGCGCCCGCGTTGCTCTCGGACCCTGTCGCCTGGCCCCCCGACTTGCCGCACGCGGCGAGCGCCGCAGCGGCGCAGGTGAGGATGAGCAGGGCGGCGGGACGGCGCATGGGACTCTCCGGTCTTGGGACGGCTCTGGGACGGCGGCGCGCAAGCTAGACCAAGCTTCCGCCGACGCAAGGCCGCGCCCGCTCAACGGCGACGCTTGCGCTCCTTCTGCACCATCTCGTCGAGGGCCTGGAGGAAGCGTGAGCGGTCGTTGCGATCGAAGGGCTTGGGCCCGCCGAGGAATTCGCCGGTGGAGCGAAGCTGCTCCATCAGGGCG
>CAMFHW010000552.1 GCA_945952175.1 uncultured Phenylobacterium sp.
GTGGCCGGCGACCTAACCCTGCTGGCCGAGGTGCGCGACCGGATCGTGAGCGAGATCATGCAGACCGCGCCCGGCGCGGTGGCCGATTCCAAGACCCTGGTCGAGACGGTCGCGTTCCGCGAGATCGACCACGGTCTGATGGAAGAGACCGCCAAGCGCATCGCCCGCGCCCGGACCGGCGAGGAGGGACAGGCGGGCGTCCGCGCCTTCCTGGAGAAGAAGAAGGCGCCTTGGGTCGCGGGGTGATTTTTCGTCTCCGCCAGACTGCCCCTTGAAGAACGTGCCGGCTGAGGTTCATTGAGCGCATGCTGAAATCCGTGCTCGTCGCCAATCGGGGTGAAATCGCCCGCCGCGTGTTCCGCACAGCCCGCCGGCTGGGGATCGCGACCGTCGCCGTCTATTCCGAGGCCGACGAGGACGCCCCGCATGTGCGCGAGGCCGACCAGGCGGTGCTGATCGGCCCGGCGGCGGCCCGCGAGAGCTATCTGGTGGGCGAGAAGATCATCGATGCGGCGCTCGCCACAGGCGCCGAGGCGATCCATCCGGGCTACGGCTTCCTGTCGGAGAACGCGGAGTTCGCGCAGGCCGTGGCCAAGGCCGGACTGATCTGGATCGGCCCGCCGCCCGCGGCGATCAACGCCATGGGCCTGAAGGACGCCGCCAAGAGCCTGATGCAGAAGGCCGGCGTGCCGGTGACGCCGGGCTATCTGGGCGAGGACCAGTCGCTGGCCCGCCTGCAGGCCGAGGCCGACAAGACCGGCTATCCGGTGCTGATCAAGGCGGTGGCCGGCGGCGGCGGCAAGGGCATGCGCCGCGTGGAGAGCGCCGGCGAGTTCGCCGCGGCCCTGGCCTCTTGCCAGCGCGAGGCGGCCTCGTCCTTCGGCGACGACCGGGTGCTGATCGAGAAGTACGTCACCCGCCCGCGCCACATCGAGGTGCAGGTGTTCGGCGACAGTCATGGCGAGGTGGTCCACCTGTTCGAGCGCGACTGCTCCCTGCAGCGCCGCCACCAGAAGGTGATCGAGGAGGCGCCGGCCCCGGGCATGAGCCCCGAGGCCCGCGCGGCGGTCACCTCGGCCGCCGTGAAGGCCGCCAAGGCCGTGGGCTATGTGGGCGCGGGCACGGTGGAGTTCATCGCCGACGCCTCCGAAGGCCTGAAGCCCGACCGGATCTGGTTCATGGAGATGAACACCCGCCTGCAGGTGGAGCATCCGGTGACCGAGGCGGTGACCGGCGTCGACCTGGTCGAATGGCAGTTTCGCGTAGCCTCGGGCGAGCGCCTGCCGCTGACGCAGGACGAGATCAAGCTGACCGGTCACGCGCTCGAGGCCCGTCTCTACGCCGAGAACCCGGCCGGTGGCTTCCTGCCCTCGATCGGGGTGCTGGAGCACTTCCACCTGCCGGACGACATCCGCGTCGACAGCGCGGTGGAGGAGGGCGACGAGGTCACGCCCTTCTACGACCCGATGATCGCCAAGCTGATCGCCCATGCGCCGACCCGCGAGGGGGCGTCGGACCGCCTGGCCCAGGCCTGCGCGGAGGTGGAGGTCTGGCCGGTCAAGACCAACGCCGCCTTCCTGGCCCGCTGCCTGGACCACCCGGACTTCATCGCCGGCGAGGTCGACACCGGCTTCATCGCCGCCCACCAGGACGAGCTGGCCGCCCAGGCCGAGCCCTCGGCCGAGATCCTGTCGGTGGCCGCGGCGGCCATGCTGTCGAGTGAGGACGAGGCGCCCGCCTCGCCCTGGCGCGACTTGACCGGTTTCCGCATGAACGCTCCGGCCCAGACGACCGTGCGGCTGTTCCTGGACGGCCATCCGGTCGAAGCCGAGTTGCCGGAGGGCGACCTCGAGGCCGACATCCTGATGACCGACGACGCGGTGGTGGTGTTCGAGGCTGGCGAGACCTTCGTGCTCTCCGCCAAGCCGCCGCAGCGCAGCCTGGACGAGGCCGGCGGCGGGGACGGGGCGATCGTCTCGCCCATGCCGGGCAAGGTGGTGACCGTGTCGGTCAGCGTCGGCGACAAGGTGACCAAGGGCCAGGCGATCCTGACCCTGGAGGCCATGAAGATGGAGCATGCGCTCACCGCGCCGTTCGACGGCGAGGTGGAGGCGCTGAGCGTCAGCGCCGGCGATCAGGTCAATGAGGGTGTCGCGCTCGCTCGACTCAAGGCGACGGTGGCGGCATGACCCTGCACATGATCCGCCTCTGCGTGGGCTGCGACACCATCGAGGACCTGCTGGACTGGCACCGCGACGGCTCCAAGCCCTGGCTGCTGCACACCAAGATGACGCCCAAGCGCGGCGACGAACTGTTGGACGGCGGCTCGATCTATCGGATCTTCAAGGGGATGATCCTGTGCCGCCAGCGGATCATCGGCATCCGCACGGTGGGCGAGGGCGTCACGGCGCGCTGCGAGATCGAGCTCGACCCGGAGATCGTCCGCGTGGTCCCGACACCGCGTCGCGCCTTCCAGGGCTGGCGCTATTTCGAGCCGAAGGACGTACCAGCGGATCTCGACCAAGCCGCCGAGGGCGACGTGCCGCCGGAACTGGCGCGGCAGTTGCGCGAAGTCGGGGCGTGGTGACCCCCTGACGTCATCGCCGGGCCTGTCCCGGCGACCCATAGGCGGCGACCTCCCAGCATCAGCCGCTGTGCTCGGTGATCATGGGCGGCGGGACAGGCCCGGCCATGACGTTCACGATTTCCCCGACTTCGTCCCGGTCCTGAGCTTGGTGCGGGTCTCGCGGACGGCGATGGCGGGCAGGGACGCGGCGTTGGCCTCGACATAGGCCTCGACGGCCTCGCGGTGGCGGCTGGCCATCGAACGTAGCAACCAGGACACCGCCTTGGTGATCAGGATCGGCTTCTCGGCTTTCAGGACGTCGATATTGGCGAAGGCCAGATCGCGGAAGCGGGTGTCGTCGGA
>CAMFHW010000553.1 GCA_945952175.1 uncultured Phenylobacterium sp.
AGATTGCCTCTTGTCTCGTGGGCTCGGAGATGTGTATAAGAGACAGGCGCATAGCCGTCCTGGCTCACCGCGAGGAGGACGGCATCGGGGTCGAGGTCGACCCGGACCTCGCCCGGGACGACATCGAGGCGGCGCAGAAAGGTCCAGTCACCAGCCCGCAACCCCGGCGGCAGGTTGCGGCCGCCAGGGTCGGCGGTCAGCGCGTAGGGTCCCCCGCCGATGCGTCGGAACAGGAACAGGCGCACCGGCGGGAGTTGGCCCCGCGACGCCGCGGCGAGGAACGCGGGCGCGGGGCGGATCGGCAGAATGTTGTGCGAGCCCATGGCCAGATCTCAGTGAGACAGAAAGAGCGCCGGGTTCGGCGCGGACTCGAGGAGCAGTTGGGTCGTGCCACCGAAGATGAAGCGCTGCAGGCGCGGATGGCCGAAGGCGCCCGCGATCAGCAGCCGGGCGCCCAGCTCGCGGGCCGTCGCCACCAACAGGGGTCCGGCCTCGCCGCGCGAATGCAGGGGCGTGGCTGTGGCCTTCACGCCCTGATCGGCGAGGTAGGCCACCAGCCGCCCCGGCTCGCAGGGCCTCGCCATCGCCTGCGGCGCGGTCAGCACCACGACCTCGTCGGCCAGTTTCAGCCACGGCACGGCGCGCCGGGCGGCGCGGCTGGATTCGCGGCCGCCGTCCCAGGCGATCGCCACCAGGCCGCCGACCTGGACCGGCGAGGCGGCGATCAGGGCCGGCCGGCGCTCATCCATCATGATCTGCTGGAACGCGCCGGCGAAGAAGCCGTGGCCACGCGCCGTGGCCGACTCCCACACCACGACGTCGGCTAGGCGGGACGCGGTGCGAAGGCCCAGCCATTCGTCCGAAGTGACCGTCTCGAAGGCCTTGCGCGGGTAGTCCAGAGCTGCGAGCAGGTCGCGGGCCCGCTCCTCGCCGGCCGAAGAGACCTTCTGCAGCGCGCTGATCGCCACGTCGGTGACGCCGACCCCCGCCTCATTGGCGTAGGAGAACAGATTTGTCGGCGTGGTCGAGGAATAGCCCACGCTGAGGGTGGCGCCGAAGGGCGCGGCGAGGGCGTGGCCGACGGCGAGCATGTCGGCGTCCGGATCTGCGCCCAACATCGGCACAAGAACATTGGTCCAGCTCATGGATGACCTCCGGGCTGCAGGGCGGCCGGCGTCGAGGCGGCCGAGGCCGGCCGCGAGGTGCGCAGCCGGGCCTTGCGGATCACGGCCTCATACTGGTGGGCGACGAGTTGGGCCTGGATCTGGTTCAGCAGGTCGATGGCCACCACGACCACGATCAGCAGCGACGTCCCGCCCAGGTAGAAGGGCAGGTTGTAGGCGCCGATCAGGCCCTCGGGCAGGAGGCAGACGAGCGTGATGTAGGCGGCCCCGATCACCGTCAGCCGGGTCAGCACCTTGTCGATGTGGTCGGCCGTCTGCTTGCCCGGCCGTAAGCCGGGCAGGAACCCGCCATGCTTGCGAAGGTTGTCGGCCGTTTCCTGCGGATTGAAGACCACCGAAGTGTAGAAGAAGGTGAAGAAGATGATCATGCCGCCGTAGAGCGCCATGAACAGCGGCCGGCCATGTTGCAGCTGGGCCAGGACGCTGGAGATCCACGCCGGCTGATCGCGTTGCATCGCCGAGCCGAGGAACCCCAGCACGGTCGCCGGCAGCAGCAGCAGCGAGGAGGCGAAGATCGGCGGGATGACCCCCGAGGTGTTGATCTTCAGCGGCAGGAAGGAGGAGTCCGCGCCCACCGAACGGATGCCCGCCTGGCGGGTCGGATATTGGACGCGCAGGCGCCGCTGCGAGAGCTCCACGAACACGATACCGACCACGAACCCGGCCGCGACCCCGACGATCGCCACGACGCCGAAGGCGGACATGGCGCCGGTCTTCACCAGCGAAAGGGTCTGGAACACGCCCCGAGGCAGCACCGCGACGATCCCGGCCAGGATCAGCAGAGAGATGCCGTTGCCGATGCCCCGGCTGGTGATCTGCTCGCCCAGCCACATCAGGAACATCGCCCCGCCGGTGAGGGTGGCCACCGTCGAGAGCACGAAGGAAGGGCCGGGGTTGGTCACCATGCCTTGCGAATTCTGCAGGCCGAGCGCGATGCCGAACGCCTGGAACAGCGCCAGGACGACGGTCAGATAGCGGGTGTATTGGTTCAGCTGCTTGCGGCCGGCCTCGCCTTCTTCCTTCCGCAGCTTCTCCCAAGGCGGATAGATCGACCCGAGCAGCTGAACGATGATCGACGCCGAGATGTAGGGCATCACGTTCAGCGAGAAGATCGCCATCCGCTCGACGGCGCCGCCCGAGAACATGTTGAACATCCCGAGCAGGCCCTTGGACTGGCCTTGGAACGCCTGGCTGAAGGCGCCGATATCGATCCCGGGGATCGGCACATAAGTGCCCAGGCGATAGACCATTAGGGCGCTGAGCGTGAAAAAAATGCGCCGATGAAGCTCCTTCGCCTTGACGAAGGTCGCGAGATTCAGATTAGCGACAAGTTGCTCTGACGCGGAAGCCACGGCTGGTCCTTCATCCCAGCGGCCGACGCCTGAAATGCTCACGCGGACGCCGCGGGTCATCGGCAAATACTGCGCCGCGCCAAGCCGCAGACAAGCGAATGCTCTTGCCGTTTTACATCACCATTTTTGCAGCAATGATCCGGCCCTGGGCGCGTTAGAACCCAGGGCCGGATCTCGAGGAGATCGCCTCGATGCAGAATGTGCGGATCAAGCGGATCTATGAGGCGCCCGCCGATGAGGACGGCGCGCGCGTCCTGGTCGATCGGCTCTGGCCTCGCGGAGTGCGCAAGGCGGCCGCCGCGGTCGACCTGTGGTTACGGGATGTCGCCCCGAGCGACGCCCTGCGCGACCCGCTGGTGCCGCTGAACCGCAAGTACCC
>CAMFHW010000554.1 GCA_945952175.1 uncultured Phenylobacterium sp.
CCGTCATCCTAGGCCTTGTGCCTAGGACCCCTCCATCCGCGCGAACGAAGCTGCAGGCTCCCTCAAAGTTCTTTATTTGTTCCCCACCTCAATGCAAGCTGCACGAGGGGTCCTAGGCACAAGGCCTAGGATGACGGTGGATGGGAGAACCCCGCGGATTCCGCCCCCCACCTTTACACCGCCCTTACGCCCGGCCCCCACTTCCCCCGTCGAGACCTGACGGCCCCTAGGCGCATCGTCCGCACCTGATCCACCGCGGACACCTTCCATGACCGACCTCATCTACCTGGCCCTGGGCCTCTGCGTCTTCGCCCTCCTCGGCGGCTATGCCGCGCTTCTGAGGCGCGTCTGACCATGCTTGTCGCCCTCCTCTGGGCCGCCGGCGCGCTGGGCGTCGGGGCCTACATGCTGGTCGCCCTGCTGCGGCCGGACCGCTTCTGACGGACCTCCCGACATGAACTGGCAAGGCTGGGCGGAGATCGCCCTGACGATGGCCCTGATCGTGGGCCTGGGCTGGCCGCTGGGCGCCTATCTCGCTCGCGTCTGGCAAGGCGAGCGCACCTGGCTCGACCCCGTCCTCAAACCGGTCGAGCGCGTCCTCTACGCCATCGCCGGCGTGCGGCCCGACAAGGGTCAGGGCTGGCTCGCCTATGCCGCCGCCATGCTGGCCTTCAGCGCGGCGAGCTTCGTCGTCCTCTACCTGATCCTGCGCTTCCAGAATCTCCTGCCGCTGAACCCCCAGGGTTTCCCCGGCCTGTCGCCCCACCTGTCGTTCAACACCGCGGTCAGCTTCGTCACCAACACCAATTGGCAGTCCTACGTGCCCGAAGCGACGGTCTCGACCTTCTCCCAGATGGCGGGGCTCACCTCCCACAACTTCCTGTCGGCCGCCGCCGGCATGGCCATGGCCGCCGCCATGGCCCGCGCCTTCGCCGCCAACCGCGGCGAGAGCCTGGGCAATTTCTGGGTCGATCTCACCCGGATCAGCCTCTATGTCCTGCTGCCGATCGCCCTGGTCGCCGCCGTCGCCTTCGTCGGCCTCGGCATGCCGCAGACGCTGGCCGCCCACGTGGACGCGACCACGCTGGAAGGCGCCAAGCAGACCATCGCCCTCTATCCGACCGCCAGCCAGGAGGCGATCAAACAGCTCGGCACCAATGGCGGCGGGATCTTCAACGCCAATTCCGCCCATCCGTTCGAGAACCCGAACCCGATCACCAACCTGATCGAGATCGTGCTCATGAACAGCCTGTCCTTCACCTGCGTCATCGCCTTCGGCCGCGTCGCCCTGGCCGGCCGCTCGGCCCGCGCCCTGGTCGCCGTCATGGCCATCCTGCTCGCCGCCGGCGCCTCGGCGATCTATGTCGCCGAGACCTATCCGGCCCCGGCCCTGGTCGCGGCGCACGTCGACTCCTCGTCCAACATGGAGGGCAAGGAGGTCCGCTTCGGCGCCGCCTCCACCGCTATGTGGACGGCCGCCACGACCGGCGCCTCCGACGGCGGCGTCAACGGCATGATCGACAGCTTCATGCCGCTCGGCGGCGGGGTGGCGATGTTCCTGATCCAGTTGGGCGAGATCATCCCCGGCGGGGTCGGCTCCGGCCTCTACGGCATGGTGGTCATGGCCCTGATCGCGGTCTTCGTCGCCGGGCTGATGGTCGGCCGCACCCCCGAATATCTCGGCAAGAAGGTCGAGGCCCGCGAGGTCAAGCTCGCCATGCTGGCCGTGCTGGTCCTGCCCCTGTCGATCCTCGGCTTCGCCGCCGCCGCGGCCGTCCTGCCCGTCGCCCTGGCCGGGCTCGCCAACCACGGCCCGCATGGCTTGTCGGAGATCCTCTACGCCTACTCGTCGGCCACCGGGAACAACGGCTCGGCCTTCGCCGGCCTCTCCGCCAACACCCCCTGGTGGAACACCACCCTCGGGATCGCGATGATCCTCGGCCGCTTCGCCTACGCCGTGCCCGTCCTGGCCATCGCCGGCGGCCTCGCCGCCAAGCCCAAGCTCGCTGCTTCGGAAGGCACCTTCCCCACAGACGGGCCGCTGTTCGTCGGCCTGCTGATCGGGGTGATCCTGATCATGGGCGGCCTGCAGTTCTTCCCCGCCCTCGCCCTCGGCCCGATCGTGGAGCACTTCCAGGTGCTCGGCGCGGTCGCCGGCCATTGATGAGACCCGCCATGACCGCTCAATCCACCCCCCTGGGCGAGACCCGTCGAGACACCGGCCGCCTGGCCGACAGCTTCTCGGCCGACCTCCTGCGCCGCGCCGCCTTGGACGCCGCCCTCAAGCTCGACCCGCGCAAGCTGCTCGGCAATCCGGTGATCCTGACGACCGAGATCGTCGCCGCGCTCTCCACCGTCTCGGCCGCCATCGCCGTGGCCAACCACCAGGCGCCGGGCTTCGCCATCCAGATCGCGCTCTGGCTCTGGGCCACGGTGCTCTTCGCCAACCTGGCCGAGAGCGTCGCCGAGGGGCGCGGCAAGGCCGCCGCCGACAGCCTGCGCGCCGCACGCGTCACCACCAAGGCCAAGCTGATCGTCGATCCGGTGATCGGGACCATGGTCCCCACCCCCGCCCACAAGCTCGGGATCGGCGAGGTGGTGTTGGTCGAGGCCGGCGACATCATCCCCGCCGACGGCGAGATCATCGAGGGCATCGCCTCGGTCAACGAGGCCGCCATCACCGGCGAGAGCGCCCCGGTCATCCGCGATAGCGGCGGCGACCGCAGCGCGGTCACCGGCGGCACCACGGTCGTCTCCGACTGGATCAAGGTGCGCATCACCTCCGCCCCCGGCCAGACCTTCCTCGACCGCATGATCGCCATGGTCGAAGGGGCCGAGCGCCGCAAGACGCCGAACGAGATCGCGCTCGCGGTCCTGCTCGCCGGCCTCACCCTGATCTTTCTGATCGCGGT
>CAMFHW010000555.1 GCA_945952175.1 uncultured Phenylobacterium sp.
ACCGCGGCGGTGCCCAGGCCCGACTTCAGGGCCGACAGGCTGTCGAAGTCCATCCGGGCCGTCTCGGCCTCGTGGGCCGGGATCATGCGCACCGACGAGCCGCCGGGAATCACCGCCTTGAGATTGCCCCAGCCGCCGCGGACGCCGCCGCAGTGGTCTTCCAGGAGCTGCTTCAGCGGAATCGACATGGCCTCTTCGACCACGCAGGGCTTCATCACGTGGCCGGAGATGGCCATCAGCTTGGTGCCGGTGTTGTTCGGCCGCCCGAAGCCGGCGAACCATCCTGCGCCGCGGCGCAGGATGGTCGGGACGGTGGCGATCGACTCGACGTTGTTGATGGTGGTCGGGCAGCCATAGATGCCCGCGCCGGCCGGGAACGGCGGCTTCAGGCGCGGCTGGCCCTTCTTGCCTTCCAGGCTCTCCATCAGGGCGGTTTCGTCACCGCAGATATAGGCCCCGCCGCCGTGGGTGACGTGCAGGTCGAAGTCCCAGCCGTGGACATTGCCCTTGCCGATCAGCTTGGCCGCATAGGCCTGCTGGATCGCTGCTTCCAGGCGCTCGCGCTCGTGGACGTACTCGCCGCGGATGTAGATGTAGGCGGTGTGGGCGCGGATCGCGTAGCTGGCCACCAGACAGCCTTCGATCAGCAGGTGCGGATCATTGCGCATGATCTCGCGGTCCTTGCAGGTGCCCGGCTCGGACTCGTCGGCGTTCACGACCAGGTAGTGCGGCCGCTCGCTCTCTTGCTTGGGCATGAAAGTCCACTTCAGGCCGGTGCCGAAGCCCGCCCCGCCGCGGCCGCGTAGGCCCGAGGCCTTGACCTGGTCGCAGAGCCATTCCGGCGTCTGCTGCAGCATCTCGCGCGTGGCGTTCCAGGCTCCGCGCTGCTTCGCGCCTTCCAGCCCCCAGTCGTGCAGGCCGTAGACGTTGGTGAAGATGCGGTCCTTGTCTTCCAGGATCCCGACCACGTTCGCCTAAACTCCCTTCTTCGTGCGGCCGAGGCCGACGATGAACCAGATCTGTGCGCCGAACCCGACGACCATGGCCGCGCCGAACACGGCCAGCAGCCAGTCCTGGCGCATGACGACCGCGCCGGCGATCGATGCGATGGCCACCAGGGCGGCGACCGCGCTCAGGGCCAGCATGGCCTTGAGGCGCTTCTTGTTGGCCTCGACCTCGGTCACGCCGCCGGCTCCTTGGCGGCCTTGCCCTTCGGCTTCGGCGGCGCGTTCGGCAACGACTTCAAGGGCTTTGCGGCGGAACCGTCATAGAGCTTCTTGTCGGTCAGGGTCAGCTGCCCGCCTTCCGGCGCGGCGCCCTGGCGACCGATGGCCGAGCCGGGCTTGCGACCCTTGCCGGCGGCGAACTCGTCGAGGATGGCCTCGAAGCTCTCCGGGGTCAGGTCTTCGTAATAGTAGTCGTTGATCGCGGCCATCGGCGCATTCGAACAGGCGCCGAGGCACTCGACCTCCTGCCAGTAGAACTTGCCGTCCGCCGAGCGGTGGTCGCGGTCGCCGAACCGCTTCTGGCAGACCGCCATCAGGTCGTTCGCGCCGCGCAGCATGCAGGGCGTGGTGCCGCAGACCTGGACGAGCGCATGGCTGCCGACCGGCTCCAGCATGAACATCGTATAGAAGGTGGCGACCTCGTAGACCCGGATCACCGGCATGCCGAGGGTCTCGGCCACGACGCGGATGGCCGGCTCGGAGACCCAGCCCTCCTGCTTCTGGACCAGCCACAGCAGCGGAATGACCGCCGATTGCTGACGGCCGGCCGGGAACTTGGCCACCCACCACTTCACCTGCTTCGCGCTCTCGGCGCTGAAGGCGAAGCTGTCGGGCTGGACGGCGGCTAGGCGGCGAACGCTCAAGGTCGTGGCCTCACTTCACGAAGTCGACGCGGACGATCTTGGCGTCCGAGATGGTGTAGATGGCGGCGACCTCGAAGGTCTCGCCGCCGGGCGCGCGCTCCACGTGCTCATGGTCGATCACGCGGTGGCCGAGGACATAGCGGCCCTTCAGGGTCGCCTTGTTCTGCGGGAAGCGGGCGAACAGGTCCGCATGGCGGACGCGGATCGCCTCCAGGCCCTCAGTCTGGACCTCGCCGTTGTAGGCGCAGAGCACCGCGTCGTCCGCATAGAACGAGCAGAAGGCCTCGAGGTCCTGGTCGTTATAGGCCTCGAGCTGCGCGTCGACGACGTCGAACGGGCTGATGCAGGCGGGTGCGCTCAACGGTCGACCTCGCCGAACACGATGTCGAGCGAACCCAGGATGGCCGACACGTCGGCCAGCATGTGGCCACGGTTCATCCAGTCCATCGCCGCCAGGTGCGGGTAGCCCGGCGCGCGGATCTTGCAGCGGTACGGCTTGTTGGTGCCGTCGCTGACCAGATAGATGCCGAACTCACCCTTCGGGGCCTCGACATGGGCGTAGACCTCGCCCTCCGGCGTGCGGAAGCCTTCGGTATAGAGCTTGAAGTGATGGATGAGGGCTTCCATCGAACGCTTCATCTCGCCCCGCCGCGGCGGGGTGAGCTTGTTGTCCAGCGACAGGACCGGACCCGGCGTCTTCTTCAGGCGCTCGACGCACTGCAGGATGATGCGGACCGACTGGCGCATCTCTTCCATGCGGCAGAGATAGCGGTCGTAGCAGTCGCCGTTGACGCCGAGCGGGATGTCGAACTCGAGGTCGTTGTAGCACTCGTAGGGCTGGTTGCGGCGCAGGTCCCAGGCGATGCCCGAGCCGCGAACCATCACGCCCGAGAAGCCCCAGGCCAGGGCCTCTTCCTTCGACACCACGCCGATATTGACGTTGCGCTGCTTGAAGATGCGGTTGCCGGTGATCAGCTTGTCGATGTCGGCCAACGGTTTGGCGAAGGCGACCGCCCAGTCGCCGATGTCGTTGAC
>CAMFHW010000556.1 GCA_945952175.1 uncultured Phenylobacterium sp.
GCAGGCGATATGACCAGCCCGCGAACAGGCCAAGCGCCAGGGAACCCACCAGGCCGCCGATGTAGCCGAAGTCGACGTAGAGTTCTCCGAGATAGCCGATGCTGATCGACGCGCCGTTGAACTGGTTGAGGTTCATGCCGGTGTATTGGGCCGTCACTGCGGTGTCGTCCGGCGTCGGCGGCTTGTTCGGGAACAGGATGCGAGGCGTGATGATGTGGACGATAGCGCCGGAGATCTGCCGGCCGTTCTGGTGATCGACGTTGGCGGGGACGTTCTCGATGGTCTTGGCGAGGAAGTCTATGTAGCTGGTTCGCCGGACGAGCTTGTCGATGCCCTCCTGCATCTTGGGCACGTCGTAGGTCGTAACGGCGTCGGCCAGGAATTTGATGCGCTTGTCGAGCGGCTCGGCGACGACCTGCTGGCCGGTGCCCTGGTTCACGAAGTTCCGATAGTCCTTTTTGACCGACGACCAAAAGATCGTGACGCTCAATAGGGTCGCGATGGCGGCCCCTCCGGCGACGATGCTCCAAAAGCCGAACCTCGGCCGCGCGGTCGCCGCCGCGATGACCAGGACCAACATGGATTCGCGGAAGCCTGCGAAGAAGCCCGTCATGCCGACAATGATCTCGAACGCGCATACGGGGATCAGCACGAGCGTTGCGGAGCCGGTGGCGAACCCCCAATAGGCGAGGACGAACAGCCCGGCATGGCGGATGCCGCCGAAGGCGCCAAGGATCTGGCGCGCGCTGGGAACATAGTTGGACGCGATATCGAAGATGTGCCCCACGATGATCATCGCGAGGGTGATCTTGACGACGCTGTTGGGCTCCCAGCGCTCGGCGTCGAGCACCAGCCCGCGCGCCCAATCGGTCTTGCCCGTGCGGCCGCCAATGGCGAGACCGCAGCCGAACACCAGGACCCCGAGCAGGGCGAAGTAGGCGGCGCCGAGAAGCGGCTGGTTGAAGTCGCCGAGCTCGTCGATCGGGCGCCCCGCGAGGGCAGTCTCCAGCGGCTTGATCGCGGCCGACAACCACTGGATGGCAAACGGGAGGATCAGGACGGGCGCGTCCTTCACCGGCCACAGCAAGAGGATGCCGAAGGCGAGGCTGCCGCCGGCCAGCGCGACCAGCAGCGGCTCCGGGCTGATCAACAACGCGGCGACGGTGAGCGCCAGGATCGCGCCGATCAAGGTCTTCGAGGCGTGAACGGCCATGGCGTCAGCCCATTGTCCAAGCGCGCCCGCGAAGGTCGCCACCGATGCAGTTCGCCAGAGCATGCGCCAGGATGGGTTTGCCGCAGCTTACCATCGCATCAGACCCCCCTGCGCCGCCCTACGCGCCAGCAGCGCTTCCTGAATGCCGTCGACAGCCGCGGAAAGGCCATAGGCGTCCGACACGCGCTGGATGGCTTCCGGGCGCGGAGGGCTTCGCAGCACCTCTTCCACGCACCTGGCGAGAGCTCCCACGTCCGCGAGCGGAAAGGTCCGGCCGACCTCTCCGACGGCGAGGTCGGGGGCGCAGCCGACGGCGTCCGAGACCACGATGGGGGTTCCGCAGGCCAGCGCTTCATTGGCGACCAACCCCCAGGTTTCCCGGCCCGTCGAGGGGAGCGCAAGGACGTCGGCCGCCGCGTAGACGGCGGGCATCTGGCTCTGGTTCTGGAACCCCAACATGTGCGTCGGCACGCCGCTCGCCGCCGCGCGCTCGCGCAGGGCGCTCTCCAGTTCACCCGATCCAGCCACCAGCACCTGGAGGTCGAGCCCGCCCGCCCGCAACTGCCCGGCGGCGTCGATCACGTCGAGCGGACGTTTGAACGGAACGAGCTTGCCCGCGAACAGAAGGACCTTGGCCGCGGGATCGATGCCGAGGCGGGCGCGGAGGGCAGGCCCCGCGTTACTGGAGGCGCCCGCCGCGAACCATTCCGTGTCGATGCAATGCGGGGAGCGAAAAAGCCGGGCGTCGGGATATCCGTAGCGCCGGTAGAAGGCGCGCGAACGCTCGCCGACATAGGCGGCGCCGTCGAACACCCGCAGCAGACCAGGGAAGGCCAGATCCTTCACCGCCTTCTTTATCGCCCCGGTTGGCATGCCCAGATGGCTGTCGCCGCGGACGACCACCGGGAGGCCCAGCCGCTTGGCCGCGATCGTGGCCTGGATGAACGACTTCAGGTACCAGCCGACCAGGAGCAGCGCGTCGAAGCCGCCGGCCTTGAGCTCGCGGCCGACGTCGGGGGTGTCGCAACCGAGGAAATGGTCCGGCCCGGGCCGCCGCGCCACGTTGGTCAGGAAGCTGCTGGCATAGCCCCCCATCAGGTCCACATCCCAGTCGAAGGCGACGCCGAAGCCCGATTGAGCCTGCTGCTCGGCGGCGATCCGCTGACCGTAGAAGACATGCAGATCCCCACGGCGCGCCAGCTCACGGAAGATCGGCGCGTAGTACTGGATTGGATGCGAGATCAGGGCTGCGACGCGCACGCGGGCTCCTAGCTCGCGGCCTTGAGGACGACCAGGCGGTAGGGCGTCTGATGGATGCCGGTGATGAGGCTGGTGTTGGGCAATCGCTCGGTCGCCAGGATATTGGCCCGCGCCGCTTCGAGGTAGCTCCGATCGACCGTCCAGGCCTGTTCGCGGCCGTTGGCCATCCAGCGCAGGACCTGGCCGTCCTCCAGCCGATCATCCAGCACGAACTCGACCTTCGGCAGGACCGAGGGGGAGGGCGCCATCGCATAGAAGGAGGTGACCGGGTAGTCGTCGTCGAAGATGGCGAGACTGCACCCGCGGGCGGCCGCCTCGATCAGGCGGCGCCCCTGATCCACACGGTCGTCGAAATAGCAGAGCACCCGGCCGCGGGGCGCCGCGGGCAGGGCGCGGCCGGC
>CAMFHW010000557.1 GCA_945952175.1 uncultured Phenylobacterium sp.
GCGGGATGCCGCCGGCCAGCAGCAGCTCCAGCGCATTGTCCAGGCAGGCGGTGTCCGACTGCCCGTGCGGGATCAGCGGCCACATCTTGTTGAGGTCCGGCCCCAGGAGATCGCTCTCCAGGGTGCGCCGGCGCGCGTTCATCCAGTTCACATTGCCGCGGACGGTGTTGATCTCGCCGTTGTGGGCGATAAACCGGTAGGGGTGGGCCAGCTTCCAGGACGGGAAGGTGTTGGTCGAGAACCGCTGGTGGACCAGGGCCAGGGCGCTCTCGCAGCGCTCGTCCTGCAGGTCCTTGTAGAAGGTCCCCACCTGGCCGGCGAGCAGCAGGCCCTTATAGACCACCGTCCGCGTCGAGAAGGACGGCAGGTAGAGCTGGGTCAGGCCTGGCAGGCTCTTCTTGGCCGCGAGATCGGCCAGCGGGTTCTGCAGCTGCTTCCTGATGGTCAGCAGCTTCCGTTCGAAATGGTCCTGGTCCTTGATGTTCGGACCCCAGCCGACGATCGCCTGGCGGATCACCGGCATCTCGGCCAGCACCGCCTCGCCGAGACCGGTGGTGTCGACCGGCACGTCGCGCCAGGCGATGAACCGCTGGCCCTCGACGCGCAGGAAGTGCTCGAACTGCTGGACCGCCACGATGCGCGCGCCGGCGTCCTGCGGCAGGAAGCACATGGCCACGGCGTATTGCCCCGGCGGCGGCAGATCGACGCCCTCGCCTTGCGCCCAGTCGCGCAGCAGACCGTCCGGGATCTGAATCAGAATCCCCGCGCCGTCGCCGACCAGCGGATCGGCGCCCACGGCCCCGCGGTGGTCGAGGTTGATCAGGATCTCCAGACCGCAGGCCACGACCTCATGCGATTTGCGGCCTTTGATATTGGCCACAAAACCCACCCCGCACGCGTCATGTTCGTTGCGCGGGTCGTACAGACCTTGCTTCTCCGGAGCGCCCATTCGCGTTCCCCACTCCACCAATAATTCAGGCGCGCACAAACGCGGCCGCTAGGCCGTGCCGGTGCGCTTCTCGGGGCCATTAGCGGCAAGATCGACCCTTGTCGATGGGATCGAACCTGCGGTTTTGAAAAGTTTTTCTAAGTTGCGGCGTTAGGTGGCGCCTTGGCGGCTTGCATTCCTCGCCCTTGCGGGTGGCGATCGCCACTGGCGATGGGAGGTACGCGCATTCCTTCTCCCCTTGCGGGAGAAGGTGGCCTGCGAAGGCAGGTCGGATGAGGGGGCTTCAGCCTATCCGGAAAAGCTTGCGCGGCCCCTCACCCGACCCCGCTCCGCGGGGCCACCGTCGAGACGGAGCCGGACCTCTGCGGTCCGGCTATACGAATGGCCAACGATTTGGCCATTCGTCCGTCTCGACCCCGCGAGGGGAGAGGGCAAGATGTCGCCCAACACGTCGGGAGAACCTAGAGATCCAGCAGTTCGGGGCCGGCGGACTTCACGTCGTCGCAGCCGGTGAGGATCATGGCGGTGGCGAGTTCGGATTTCAGGGTGCCCAGCATGCGCGACACCATGGCTTCACCGCCCGCGCCCAGCGCATAGGCCCAGGCCCGGCCGACGAAGCAGGCCTTGGCTCCCAGCGACAGCGCCTTCAGCACGTCGAGGCCCGAGCGGACGCCGCCATCCATATAGACCTCCAGGTCGGAGCCCACGGCGTCGACGATGCGCGGCAGGGCGGCGATCGAGGATTTCACGCCGTCGAGCTGGCGGCCGCCATGGTTGGAGACGATCAGGCCCTGGGCCCCGGCCTTGACCGTGTCGCGCGCGTCGTCGGCGTCCAGCACGCCCTTGATGACGATCGGGCCATCCCAGACCTCGCGCACGAAATCGAGGTCCTTCCAGGTCACCGAGCGGTCGAAGTTGCGCGCGATCCAGCTCAGGAAGTCGGTCACTCGCCGCCCCTCCTTCACCGCGTCCTGGACATTGCCCAGGGTGTGCGGGCGGCCGCCGGCGACGAACAGGTCCCAACTCCA
Source organism: uncultured Phenylobacterium sp. (assembly GCA_945952175.1). Lineage (GTDB taxonomy): Bacteria > Pseudomonadota > Alphaproteobacteria > Caulobacterales > Caulobacteraceae > Phenylobacterium. The sequence goes on from CAMFHW010000557.1 coordinate 1,978, forward strand.
TTCCGGATGGGTCATGCCCTGCCAGGCGGTGTTCAGCGCGCCCTCCAGGCCCGTGGCGCCGGTGAAGCCCGAGCGGACGTCGCGATAACGGGCGCCCGGCAGGGGCAGGTCGACCGTGAACACCAGCACCGGACAGCCGGCGGCCTTGGCGCGGCCCAGGAGCTCGCGCATGTAGCCGCGGTCCTTCAGCATGTAGAGCTGGAACCAGGGCGCGGTCGCCGCGCGGGTCACTTCCTCCACCGAGCAGACGCTGACGGTGGACAGGCAGAACGGCAGGCCAGCGGCCTTGGCCGCCCGCGCCGCCTGGGCCTCGCCGCGGCGGGCGTACATGCCGGCCATGCCGACGGGCGACAGGCCGAGCGGCATCTCCAGGCTCTGGCCGAGCGTCTTCACGCTCATGTCCAATTTGGTCATGTCGCGCATGACCCGCTGGCGCAGCGCGATGACCTCCAGGTCCTCCACGTTCCGCTTCAGGGTGACCTCGGCATAGGAGCCGCCGTCGATATATTCGAAGAACATCGGCGGCAGCCGGCGGCGCGCCCGTTCGCGATAGTCCGAGACCGATGCCGGCTTCATGCGCGCCTCCCCCGATTCCAGTCTTGGTAGCGACAGAAGACGGGGGCCGTCCAGAGATACAACCCTGACGGCGTTGACGCATGTTCCCGTTATGTTCTTATGACGACATGCTGATCCGCCTCGCCCTCCCCTCCGATCTGCCCCAGGTCCGCGACCGGCTTCGCGCGGTCTTCGGGCCCCAGTACGCCGACCACCGCCTGGACCCCGTCTCCCAGCTCATCCGCGCCGTGCTCGGCGTGCGGACCTATGACGAGGTGGCCTGGGCGGCCTTCATCCGCCTGCGTTCCGCCTATCCGGACTGGACGGCGCTGGGCGAGG
>CAMFHW010000558.1 GCA_945952175.1 uncultured Phenylobacterium sp.
CCTCGAAGGCGGCGGACGCCGCCGCCGCGGCCCCCGCCGCGGGCGCTGCTCCAGCCGCGGCCCCGGCCACTGGCGCCGCCGCTCCGGCCCCCGAGAAGAAGTAAGATCCCGACCTTCGGGATGGGGAAGGGCCGTCCTTCAGGGCGGCCCTTTTCTTTTGGCGCCGATCGTTCCAAGGGAGCGGGATGAGCCACCCGGCCGACATCCTCGACTGGACTCCGGAGGGACAACCGCGCTCGCGCCTCTATGGCGATGTCTATTTCTCCACCGAGGACGGGCTGGCCGAGACCGAGGCCGTCTTCCTGAAGGGCTGCGGCCTGCCCGAAGCCTGGGCCGGGCGAGACCGGTTCTGCGTGGGCGAGCTGGGCTTTGGCTCTGGGCTGAATATCGCGGCCCTGCTCGACCTCTGGCGGCGGACCGCCGGGCCGGAGGCGCGGCTTCACATCTTCAGCGTCGAGGCCCATCCGCTGAGCGCCGCGGAGGCCGCGCGCGCCCTGGCCGCCTGGCCCCGCCTGGCGGAGGCGACGGGCCCGATGATCGCGGGTTGGCCAGGCCGCGCGCGGGGCTTCCACCGGGTGGAGTTCCCGGAATTCCGGGCCGTGCTCGACCTGGCGGTGCTGGATGTGGCCGAGGCGCTGGCGGGCTGGGGCGGCCGCGCGGACGCCTGGTTCCTCGACGGCTTCTCGCCCGCGCTCAATCCGGCCATGTGGGGACAGGACGTCCTGGACCTAGTGGCGGCGCGCTCGGCGCCGGGGGCTCGGGTCGGGACGTTCACGGTCGCCGGCGCGGTGCGGCGCGGGCTGCAGGCCGCCGGCTTCGAGGTCGACAAGCGGCCCGGCCACGGCCGCAAGCGCGAGCGGCTGGAGGCGCGTCTGGCGGGCGAGGCCCCAGCGCGTGCTCGACCGCGCGTGGCCGTGATCGGCGCCGGGATCGCGGGGGCGAGCGCCGCGCGCGCCCTGCGGGTCCTTGGGGTGGATCCGGTGCTGGTGGAGGCCGAGGGGCTGGGCGTGGGCGCTTCGGGCAATCCCGCCGCCCTGGTGACGCCGCGGCTCGACGCCGGGCTCGGGCCCGTCGCGCGGCTCGCCGCCCAGGCGTTCGGTCGCGCGGCCGACCTCTATGGCCAAGTCGCCGGCGCCGTCGTCGCGGCGGGCGTACGCCAGCTCGCGAGCGGCGAGCGCGACACCGGGCGGTTCGCCAGGATCGCGGAGTAGGAACTGCTTGAGGTCGACGCGCTGCGGGTGGATGCGGAGGGGCTGGACCAGGCCGGCGCCCTGGTCATCGAGCCCGCCGTCGCGCTCACGGCCTGGGCGCAACCCTTGACCCTGGCCACCGTGGTCCGGCTCGAACATCTTGATAGCGTGTGGCGGCTGATGGACGGCGTCGGGGGCCTTATCGCCGAGGCCGAGGCGGTGATCCTCGCGGCAGGCCAGGCGACGGAGGCCCTGGCGCGGAGCGCCGGCGCGGCGATCGAACTCCTGCCGGTGCGAGGTCAGGCGAGCTGGACGGCCAGCGCTGCACGCCCGGCGGCGACCGCCTGGGGGGGCTATGTCGTTCCTATGCGCGACGGCTTCCTGTTCGGCGCGACACATGATCGGGGCGACCTGGGCCTGGAGGTCCGCGCGGCCGATCACGCGCGCAATCTCGAGACCCTCGCCGCGGCGCGCCCCGAGCTCGCGAATGGACTGTCGCCCGACAAACTGTCCGGGCGGGCGGCGACCCGCGCCACGACCACCGACCGCCTGCCGCTGGCGGGCGCGGCCGGGCCGCAGGGCCTGTTCCTGCTCACGGGGTTCGGATCGCGCGGCTTCTCCTGGGCGCCCCTGCTGGCCGAGCACGTGGCGGCCCTGGCGGTGGGCGCGCCGTCGCCCTTGCCGGTCGATCTGGCGGAGGTGGTCGACCCCGCCCGGTTCGCGCGTCGCGCCGCAAGGCGTGGCCGCAATTCCGACGAAGGCGCGTGCTAGGTTTCGCCCGCGCTCAGGAGTTGCAACATGCTGAAATCGATCCTGACCCTCGCCGCCGTCGCCACCCTTTCCGCGGGCGTGGCCCAAGCGGCCGACGCCGCCAAGCCCAAGCCGCAGCGTTCCTGCTTCTGGTCGCGGGATGTGAGTTCCTGGTCCGCCGCCGACGAGCGGACGGTCTATCTCCGCGTGGGGGTGAAGGACATCTACCGGCTCGACCTGCTCGGGACCTGCCCGGACATCGACTGGGACTGGAAGATGGGGCTGTCGAGCCACGGCTCGTCGTCGATCTGCTCGCCCCTGGATGCCGACATCGTCTCGCGAGGGCCTTTGGGGCCGCAGCGCTGCCCGGTGAAGACCATCACCAAGCTGACGCCCGAACAGGTCGCCGCCCTACCGCCCAAGCAAAGGCCGTAGGCCCGCCGGCGGTCTCCCTTTTCGGAAGGCGCGCGGGCGGTCCTGGTGGTCTTCCCCCTCGAGAGTCCGCCGGTCTGACGCCGGACGCATTTTTGGCCGCTCGACCGGAATTTCTCCCATGCGGCCGGGTCCCGCGCCAGTGATTTTCAACGACCCGGTACGCTGTCGCCGCAACGAAAAACGCCGCCCCGTGAGGGGCGGCGTTCCACGTCGGGCCGGTTAGGCCCTGGTGGCTAGAAGCGCTTCTTGATCCCCAGGGAATAGACGCGGCCCAGCGGGTTCGCGCTCGAGGGGTCGTAGTTGTACTGGGTGCCGATGGCGAAGGGCGGATCCTTGTCGAACAGGTTCTGCACCGACAGCACCGCCGTCGTGTCCCAGGGTAGCTCCACCTTGTAGGTGATGTCGTGCTGCCAGTACTCCGGGACCTTGGTCGTGGAGTGCACCGCGTTGGCGATGTTGATCGAGTTGGTCTCGATCTGGTTC
>CAMFHW010000559.1 GCA_945952175.1 uncultured Phenylobacterium sp.
TCTTTGAGGTCGCCGCCAAGGCGATGGCGGCTATCGACCGCGACGCCGTGGAGGCCGTCGCCCACACCCTGGCCAAGGTCCGCGAGCGCGGCGGCCGGCTGTTCATCATCGGAGTCGGCGGCAGCGCCGGCCACGCCAGCCACGCCACCAACGACTTCCGCAAGATCTGCGGCTTCGAGGCCTACTGCCCGACCGACAACGTCTCGGAGCTGACCGCCCGGATCAATGACGAGGGCTGGGAAGGCACGTTCTCGACCTGGCTGCAGTCCTCGCGCCTGCGCGCCGAGGACGGCCTGCTGATCTTCTCGGTCGGCGGCGGCAGCGTCTCGCCGCCGGTCAGCGCCAACATCGTGCGCGCCATCGAGCTCGCCAAGCAACGCGGCGCGGCGGTCACCGGCATCGTCGGCCGCAACGGCGGCTTCACCGCCCAGGCGGCGGACGCCTGCGTGATCGTCCCCACGGTCGACGCCGAGCTGATCACGCCGATCGTCGAGGGTCTGGCCGCCGTGGTCTGGCATGGCCTCGTCTCCCACCCGGCGCTCGCCATGAGCAAGGGTCACTGGGAGCAGATCGCCGCCGGCACGGTCCAGGTCGCGGCCCAGTAACGCCATGATCTCGACCCGTACGCCGCTGCGCGTGACCCTGGGCGGCGGGGGCACCGACCTGGAGAGCTATTATCGCCATGGCGGCGGCTTCATCTTCGCCATGGGCCTCGACAAGTACATCCACATCACCGCCCACCGCCCGGCCTTCCAGACCGGCGTCACCCTGCACGGCCCCGATCCCGAGGTGCGCGAAACCACCGCCGAGATCCAGCACGAGCTGGTGCGCGCCGCGCTCCAGGCCCACGGCATCGACGAGCGCTTCGAGATGGCGTCGATGGGCGACATCGCCGGCGGCACGGGCCTGGGCTCGTCGAGCTGTTTCCTGGTCGGCTTCCTGCGCGCCCTGCATGCCCTGAAGGGTCGCACGCCCGATCGCCAGGCCCTGGCCGAGGAAGCCTGCCGCATCGAGATCGAAACCCTGAACAAGGGCATCGGCAAACAGGACCAGTACATGGCGGCCTTCGGCGGCCTGACCACCCTGGACATCGCCCCCGACGGCGAGGTGAAGGTCACGGCGGTCGAGATCGATCCACAGGTCGAGGCCGCCTTCGTGCGCCACACCCACATCTACTATACGGGCCTGCGCCGCGACGCCGCCGTGATCCTGGACGAGCAGAACAGCGCCATGCTGTCAGGATCGGCGCCCAAGCACGACGCTGTCGCCGAAAGCCTGGGCGCCATCAAGACCCTGGGCTATCGCATCCGCGACGCCTGGGTGGAGGGCGACCTGCAGGGCTGGGGCCGGATGCTGCACGAACATTGGCTGTCCAAGAAGCAGCTCTCGTCCAAGATCTCCTGGCCGCACATCGACCGCATCTACGACCATGTCCGCGACGAGATGGGCGTGCTCGGCGGCAAGGTGATCGGCGCGGGCGGGGGCGGCTTCCTCATGCTGTTCGACCCATCGGACGGCAAAAAGCTCGAGGCCTTCATGGCGCAGCAGCACATGCCGCGCCTGAACTACGCGATCGACCGCGGCGGCTCCCAGGTCCTGCTGGGCGAGGCCTGATGCACGCCGCGGCCCGGATCATCACCGATCTCGGCGACCTGTTCGTGGCCAGCGCCGCGGGCCTCGTCCTGGTGATCTGGGCCTGGTTCAATCTCGGCCGCATGGTGTCCCTGGCGTTCTGGACCTGCCATGCGGCCACATTCGGCCTGGTGACCCTCATCAAGCTCTGGACCGGCCGCCATCTGCCCCAGCCGGACCAGGTGGCCCTGTGGGCGCCCTCGGCCGGCGCGCCCAGCGGGCATACGGCCATGGCCGCCATCGTCTATGGCTGCTGCGCGGCCGTGTTCCTCAAGGTCGGTCGCGGGCCGCTCGCCGCGCTCGGCGCCGCGCTCTGCCTGGCCGCCATCGTCGCGGTCAGCATCACCCGCGTGACCCTGCACACCCACTCGGCGGCCGACGTCGCCGCCGGGCTGGCGATCGCCGGCGGGTTCGCCGCCCTGTTCGTCCGGGTCCTGTCGGTCCAGTTCCGGGACCAGGCGCCGGAGTTGGGCGGCCTGCTCGTCGCGCTCGTGGTGGTGGCCGGCCTGGCGCTGGTCTCCCGCGTCCGCATCTCCAGCCTCGGGGTGTTCTGAGCCATGATCGCGCTCACCCGTCCCACCGCCCGCGCCATCGATGTCCGCGCCCGCGCGCCCCTGCGCCTCGGCCTGGCCGGCGGGGGCACCGATCTGTCGCCCTATTGCGACCAGTTCGGCGGGGCGGTGCTGAACGCCACCATCGACCGCTTCGCCTTCGCCCACATCGCGCCCAGCCCCGACGGTATGATCGCCTTCCGAGCCCGCGACATCGGCGCCGAGGAACGGTTCGAGAGCCTCGATGCGATCACCCTCGACGAGGGCCTGATCCTGCATCGCGCGGTCTATCGCCACGTGGTCGAGACCTGGCTGGACGGCGAGGCGCCAGCGCTCACCGTCTCCACCACCATCGACGCCCCCGCGGGCTCCGGCCTCGGCTCCTCCTCGGCCCTGGCCGTCGCCCTGATCGAAGCGTTCCGGGTGGCCCTCGACCTGCCGCTCGGCCCCTACGACATCGCCCGCCTGGCCTTCGAGATCGAGCGCGTGAAGCTGGCCCTCGCCGGCGGGCGGCAGGACCAGTACGCCGCCACCTTCGGCGGGGTGAACTATATCGAGTTCCTGGCCAACGAGCGGGTGCTGGTCAGTCCTCTCCGGGTGCCGCGCGCCTATCTCAAAGAGTTCGAGAGCCGGATTGAGATCCGCTTCACCGGCCAGTCCCGCCGCC
>CAMFHW010000560.1 GCA_945952175.1 uncultured Phenylobacterium sp.
CACCATCGCCGCCATCGCCCTCTGGCTCCGGTAAGTGTCCACGCTGCCTAGGCCGAGGCCTTCGCCCCGAACCGCCGGCCGAGTTCGGCGGTCACCTGCTCGAACTCCTCGACGGTCTCGCGGATCACCTGGGCGACGGGCTTCACCTCGTCGATCCGCCCGGCGACCTGGCCCGACAGGGCGATCGAGGCCTCCATGTCGCCGCCGAAGTAGAGGTCGAGCGCGTGGCCGAACTCCTTCATCACCCCGTCTTCCGGCGGCTCCTTCTCGATGCGGGTGGTCTTCTCGGTGCGGAGCGCGCGCAGCGCCGGCCCGGGCCCGAACCGGTTCAGGAACACCGTGTCGGTCTCCTTGGCGGCCAGGATCGCGTTCTTCCAGTTCTCATGCACCGGGCTCTCGGCGGCCGAGACCATCCGCGTGCCCATCTGCACCGCCTCGGCGCCCAGGGCGAAGGCCGCCGCCATGCTGCGCCCGTCGGTGACGCCGCCGGCCGCGATCACCGGCACGTTCACCTTCGAACAGACCAGGGGCAGCAGCACCATGGTCATGACCTCGCGGCCGTTCTTGAAGCCGCCGCCCTCGCCGCCTTCGACCACCAGGCCGTCGACCCCCGCCTCGATCGCCTTCAGCGCCGCCGACAGCGATGGCACCACGTGGAAGACGGTCAGGCCCGCCGCCTTCAGGGCGGAGCAGTAACGGTTGGGATCGCCGGCCGAGGTGGTGACGAACTTCACGCCCTGGTCGACCACGAAGGAGACGATATCCGGGTCGCGCACGAAGGCCTGGGCGATGTTCACCCCGAACGGCTTGTCGGTGAGCTGGCGCATCTTCTTGATCTCTTCGCGCACGGCGTCGAGCTCGCCCGACGAGGTCTCGATGATGCCGAGCCCGCCGGCGTTGGAGACCGCCGAGGCCAGGGCGGACCGGGCGATCCAGCCCATCGGCGCCTGGACGATGGGGTACTCAACCCCGAGCATCTCGGTGATGCGGGTCTTGATCACGCCGGCCTCCCAAACATTTGTTTGAATTTGCCCAGCATTACCCACGGCGCCGCAGCGGCCGTCAAGCGGCGGGCGTGGAACTCTATTTCGGGGACGGGTTGATCAATTCCCGCTGCCGCCTCGAAGCTGCAAAGGCGGAGACTGAATTGATCAACCTGTCCCCGAAATAGGCGGCGCCTATCGCGTGACTTCGAGCGTCAGGGTGGTGGTCAGGGCGCGGGCGGCGGGGGCCGGGGGCTGGCCTTCGACCCGCACCGGGTTCTGGACCTGGATCACATAGATCCCCGGCTTGGCGAGGCTGATCTCCGCCGTTCCATCGGCGCTGGCCGTCCCGCCGGTGGTGAACCGCTGCGGCTCGTAGCCTTCGCGCGCCTTGGACACCGTGAACGGGACCCCGCCCAGCGGCTGGCCGTCGTTCAGCAGGCGGAACCTGAACGCCTCGCCCGCATAGGCCTCGTTCGGATGGGTGACCGGCACGATCTCCAGCCCCTGGCCGGTGGGTTTCAGCGCCGCCGCATTGGGCGCGCCGCGGGTGACATAGACCTCGGCCTTCAGGAACGAGGTGGTGGTCATCACCTCGGCGCCGGCCGGGATCTGGGCCTCGTCGATCGGGCCGTTCGGATTGGGCGCGCCGCCTTCCGGAGGCCTGCCCGGCGCCCCGGCCGGCCGCACATTGCGCCAGACCCCGTCGATCTTGGCGATCTTGCCCTGCCGCCCGGCCCGCTCGCCGGTGGTGATGCGATAGGTCCCCTCGGCCGGGGTCGGCGCCTCGAAGATCGCGACCTCTTTCAGAGTGGTGACGCCCTCGATCTTCTTCGTGGTCCCGGTGGGGTCGGTCACCTGGTAGTCGCCGGTCCCGCGGATCGTGAAGTCGGGAACGAACAGGGTGGCCTCCTCGGCCATGGCCGCCTCGATCGTCACCACGTCGCGGCGCGGCGCGAAGGTCTTGGGCTCCAGATAGGGCATGTGCCCCGCCATCGCCTGCGTCGCCGCCACCACGACCGCCAGGGCCGCCCATCCCGCCGCACGACGCATTCTTTCGCTCTCCAAAGGCCTGGAACGCTTGCTAATGCGAACCATTCGCACATACAAGGGCGCGACGCCGAAAGGCGCCGTTTTGTCCTGTCCTCTGTCGGAGTCCCGATGCCGTCGTCCCTGTCCCTGCTGGCCGGAACCGCCCTCGCCGCACTGGCCCCCGTCGCAGCGGACGCCACGCCCGTCGCCGAAGCGCAGGCCCCCATCTGGAACTTCCACGCCGACCACGTCCTGGGCACGAGCTTCGACATGGCCGTGTCCGCGCCCCAGGAGGCCCAGGCCCGGTTCGCCTTCGCCGCCGCCCGGGCCGAGATCGCCCGGCTCGACAAGGTGCTGAGCGGCTGGCGCGCGGACAGCGAACTCGCGGCGCTCAATGCGGCCTCGACCCATCGCGCCTCGCCCGACCTGTTCGCGGTCGCCGGCGCCTGCGAGTTGTGGCGCGTGAAATCGGAAGGCGCCTATGACGCCGCGCTCAACACCTGCGTCCCGAAGCTCGACGCCGCGAGCCGCACCATCGAAAAGCCCGCCGCCGCCCGTCTCGACTATGACGGCGCCGCCAAGGGCTATGTGATCGATCGCGCCCTGGCCGCCGCGCGGCGGGCCTCGCCCTGCGCCACGGCGATGATGCTCGACATCGGCGGCGACCTCGCCTGCTTTGGCGACCGCGCCTGGAGCGTCGGCGTCGCCGATCCGGCCCAGCCGCAGGACAACGCTGCCCCCCTGGCCATCCTGGCCCTGCGCGACCGCGCGCTCGCCGTCAGCGGCCCCGGCGCCCGCGACCGGCTGGTCGACGGCGAGGCGGCCTCGCAC
>CAMFHW010000561.1 GCA_945952175.1 uncultured Phenylobacterium sp.
GGATCGCGCCGGCGCTGATGTCCGGATAGGCCACCGACGCCGTCAGGATCACCGAAAGCATCACCAGGACGGCGATCACCGCCCCCGTGAAGAGGTTGAGCCACGGCCCATTTCGCCATGGGCCCAGCACGGCCTTGTCGTTGCAGAGCAGCAGCAGGAACACCGTCGCGCTGGGCAGCAGCACGCCCGCCAGGGTCTGGACGGCGTTGGTGAGCAGGCCCAGCGGCGTGCCGGGAATCAGCACCAGGGCGGCGGCGACCAGGATCAGGCCCGCGAACACCAGGTAGAAGCCCGGCGATTCGGTGGGCCGGCGATGCAGGGAATGCTTGATCTTGAACACGTCGCCGACCGCATAGGCCGTGGCCAGCGACACCGCCCCCGCCCCGATGATCGAGGCGTCGATCAAGGCGATCGCGAACAGGACCCCGGCGATCCGGCCACCCTGCCGCTCCAGGCCGTGGGCCACCGCGGCGGCGTCGGTGAAGGCGCCGAACTCGGGCCGGCCGGCGAACGCGGCGGCGGTGAAGGCCATCATGGCGCTGGCGCCGATCACCACCACCACGATGCCAATCCACAGGTCGATCTTGCCGTAGGTCATGAAGCGTGGGGTGATCCGCTTGTCGATCACATAGCTCTGCTGGAAGAACAGTTGCCAGGGCGCGACGGTGGTCCCGACGATGGCGATGATCAGCAGCATCACGTCGCTGACCTTTGCGCCCGCCGGAAATTGCGGGACCAGCATGCCGTGGGCGATCTGGCCGAGGGGCGGGTGGACCATCAGCGCCACCGGAATCAGGGCGAGGCTGCCGGCCACCAGCCCCATCATGAACCGCTCGAAGCGGCGGAAATCGCCCGTGCTGGCCGCGCCGATCGTCAGGGCCGCGGCCGCCGCCACGCCCCAGATCTTGGGCAGGCCGAGATACTGCAGGCCGAGGGTGACGCCGATGAACTCGGTCACGATGGTGAGGGCGTTCAACAGGAACAGGTCGATGACGCTGAACGCGCCCCAGAACTTGCCGAAGCGTTCGAAGATCAGGCGGGCGTGCCCGACGCCGGTCACGGCGCCCAGGCGCAACACCATCTCCTGGTTCACGAACAGCACCGGAACCAGCAGCAACAGCGTCCACATCAGGCTCACGCCATAGTTCTGGCCGGCCTGGGCATAGGTGCCGAACGCGCCGGCGTCGTTGTCGCCGACCATGACGATCAGGCCGGGGCCGAGAATGGCCAGCAGGGTGAGGAGCCTCTTGCGCCAGGCGGTGCGGGGTCCGCGGTCGTCCTGGGCGATGGAGCCGAACGCGCCGTGGATGTCGCCGCTGTGCGCGGTGTCGAGCTGGGCGCCGTTCGGCGTGTCGAGGGCGGTGGAATAGGCGGGAGTCTCGAAGGGAGCCATCGGGCGTCCTCCCTCTGAAAAAGCGGTACGAAAGGCGGGGCGTGGACGGCGCGCGTCAGTCCGGCGGCGTCGTGGCGCGCCAGCGGCGCACCGGGCGGCCGTCGGCCGCGATCTCCCAGATCGCGCGGGGGCCATGGGCCTGCGCGCCGATGGCGGGCCGCTGCGCGGTCACGTCGAAGTGGATCGGCGCGGCGCCTTGAAAGGCGTGGGAATGAAAGAAGACGGCCATCTCAGCCTCCTCTTGCCTAAGCGGTTGTGCTCAAGCCCGGGAGGTTCGGCCGCGAGGGTCAGCGCAGGCGCGCCAGGCCCTGGACGATCGACATTTCCCGAGCGACGAACCGGCCACGCGTCAGACGGGCGGACGAAGCTGGGCCTCGCCGGTCGCCTTCGCGGGTCGGGCTGCTAGATCGCGGGTTCATGGGATCCGTGGTCAGGTTGGAGTTGACCGTCATCACCGACGGCCGTCCGATGGCGTCGCGCTCCGAGGAAGCGCTTCACCAGCGAACGAGGCGGCGATATACCCTAGGGGGGTATCCCATCAAGAGGAAAATTCGGTAGATGAGTCACGTGGCGAAGGAGCGGGCGAAACTGCTCAACCGATTGCGACGCATCCGGGGGCAGATCGAGGCCATCGAACGCGCCGTCGAGGAAGAGAAGGAATGCGCCAAGGTGCTGCAGCAAGCGACCTCGTGCCGCGGCGCCATGGATGGCTTCATCGCCGAGGTGATCGAGGACCATATCCGGGAGCACATGATCGATCCGGCCGCGCCGCGCGGCGACCCGCGTACCTTGGCCGCCGAGGAACTCGTCGAAATCGTTCACGCCTACCTGACCTGAAGCCCCGGCGGTCGACCGGGGCCGGAGCGTCGCGCCGCCGCGAAGCGGTTTGGCCCTTCCGCCCATGGACCTCGCCCCGCGCCGCCGTCTAGGCTGCCGCCTTTCGCGTTCGGGGGGTTCAATGTCTCGCAGGTCCTGGCTGTCTTCGGGCGCGCTCGCGCTCGCGCTTCTCGCCGCCCCGCCGGTGTTCGCCAAGGACGCGGCACCCGCCGATCCCATCGCCGCGGCGGCGGCCGGGGCCACGCGGCAGGACGGCCTGCTGCCGGTCTATGTCGACAAGGCCAAGGGCCGCATCCTGATCTCCCTGCCACCCGCCGACGCCACCGGCGCCAATGGCCGCTTCCTCTATCTGACGGCGCTGCGCACCGGCCTGGGTTCAGCGCCGGTGGGCCTCGACCGCGCCAAGGTCGGCGACACCCAGGTCCTGGCCTTCCGCCGCTTCGGCAAGAAGGTGGCGGCCGAGTTCGAGAACCCGCGCTTCCGCGCCGAAGGCGCTCCCGCCGACGAACAGACCGCCGCGCGAGAGGCGTTCTCGCCCTCCACCGTCTGGGCCGGAGACATCGTGGCCGAGGGCGCCGACGGCCGCCTGCTGGTCGACATATCGAGTTTCCTGACC
>CAMFHW010000562.1 GCA_945952175.1 uncultured Phenylobacterium sp.
GCGGTCGCCGATGATCAGTTCGCGCTGGCCGCGGCCGATCGGGATCAGGGTGTCGATGGCCTTCAGACCGGTCTGCACCGGCTCGTGCACCGACTTCCGCGGAATGATGCCCGGCGCCTTCACGTCCACGCGGCGGCGCTCGGCCACGTTCTGGATCGGGCCCTTGCCGTCGATCGGCTCGCCCAGCGGGTTCACGACCCGGCCCAGCAGGCCCTTGCCGACCGGCACGTCCACGATTTCCGAGAGGCGGCGGACTTCGTCGCCTTCCGCGATGGCGCGGTCTTCGCCGAAGATCACGACGCCGACGTTGTCGCGTTCCAGGTTCAGGGCCATGCCCTTAACGCCGGCCTTCGGGAACTCGACCATTTCGCCCGACTGGACGTTGTCGAGGCCGAAGACCCGGGCGATGCCGTCACCGACCGACAGCACCTGGCCGACGTCGGAGACGTCCGCTTCGTCGCCGAAATTGGCGATCTGGGACTTCAGGATGGCCGAAATCTCGGCGGCGCGGATATCCATGTCTTACGCTCTCTTCAGGGCGAACTTGAGGGAATCGAGCTTCGAGCGAAGCGAAGCATCGAACAGACGGGAGCCGACCCGCACCTTGATGCCGCCCAGGATGGACGGATCGACGCGGGTCTCGATTTCGGGGTCACGGCCGAGCGCCGTGCGCAGGGCGGCGGCGACACCCTTGGACTGGGCGGCGGTCAGGGCGACCGCGGTGGTCACCTGGGCCGACACCACGCCGCGGGCCTTGGCCGACAGCGCCTCGAAGCCGGCGATCACATCCGGCAGGACCGACGTGCGGCCGTTCGCCGCCAGCAGGCCCAGGAACTTCTTGGTGGTCGCGTGGAACTTGCCCTTGGCCGCCAGGGCGGCCAGCGCCTTGCCCTTGTCGGCCGCGGCGAAGGCCGGCGAGCCGAGCAGGGTCCTGAAATCCTTGGACTCGGCGCGCATCTTCTTCAGCGCCTTGAGGTCCGCCTCCACGGCGGCCACGGTCTTCTCTTCGGTCGCGAGATCGAACAGGGCCTGCGCATATCTGCCGCCCACATTCGAAGTCCTGGAATCGTCCGCCACTATCTGTCCGCCCGGTGCGTGTCATGAGCCGCCACGAAGGACCCTCCGCGGCAACCTAAAGGCTTGAAAGCGCTTGGAAAAGCACAACGGCCTGCGGGACCCGGAAGGCCCCCTGGCCCTAAGCCGCGCGCCTGATAGCACGCGTTTTTCGCAGTCGCAACCAAGGCTGGCCCCTTCTAGCCCTGCGTCTGCTCGCTGGCGACGGCTTGACGGCGGAACACCGCCGAGCCCGAGGCCGCGAGCGCACCCGCATGATTGACGATCCGCGCATGGGCGAAGACCAGGGTGCGGGTGGCGCGGTCGACCCAGGCCTCCAGCGTCACCGGCTCCCCGACGGCCAGCGGCGCGCCGAAGTCGAGCGTGAGCGAGACGGGCTCGGCGCCCGCCCCCGCCGCCTCGGCCAGCAGCGGCTGCAACAGGCGCGCCGGCGCCGCGGCGTCATCGGGCGTCACGCCCGGGCGGCGAAGGACTTCTGAGGTTTGCGACATCTCGGCGTGCTCATGCGGCGCCGCAGAAGAAAAGGGAAGGCGGCGCTGAGCGCTAATTCGGGGACAGGTTGACCATTTCGTCCCTGGGTCGCCGACCGTCGGCCGAGAATCGCGAGACGAAATGGTCAACCTGTCCCCGAATTAGGCCGACGCACGAACTATCCACCCAGGCAAAAAGAAAGGCGCCGCATGGCTTCGGCGCCTCAAGGGATCAGGAACTGGGTGCTGAGAGAAAGATGGGGGACGCCCGAGGCGTCCCCCGAAGTGGCAGGCTCGACTAAGGATGGCTGGGAGGCGTGCCTTAGCGCTTGGCGACCTGCGTATTGGTGTCGACCGAGGCGTTGCAGGCGCCGAGCTTGTCGGCGTCCAGCGAGCGGCGGCCGTTGCCGAACGAGGCGATGGCGCCGACGTTCTTGGCGATGGTCTTGCAGGTGGCGGCGGCCAGGGTCTGCGAGGTCGGAGCCGCGGCGACGCAGGTGTCGCCTTCGCAGTTGAACATGGCGCCGCCGGCGATGAACTTGGTCTTCTGGGCGACCGGGGCTTGCAGCTTGGCGGTGATCGCGTCGTCGGCCAGCGCAGCGCCGGCGAAGGAGACGGTCACGACAGCGGCGCAGGCGGCCGCAAGGGTTTGGAGCTTCATGAGAGAGCCCTCCAGCGTTTCGGGGAGAAAACGGCGCCTTTCGGAACCGGCCGCATCGGCCTCGGGGAATCGGCGCGAGTATCCCCACCCGCGACGCGAAGCTAACTAAGCATCGCTAAGATAACACTGTTAAGATCGTCGACAACTACATTTTTCGCAATGTCGCTATGCGTAAATGCAGACCTGCCCCCGTACAGGCTTCGGACGCCAAAATCATGCCCCGTCAATCTGATCGCTTAAACGGGCGCGGTGGGCTATCTCTCGCCCCCGACGGGGCGCATCACCGCGGCGGAGCTTAGAACCAGCCTATGGCCAACGGGAAATCGGGTTCGCAACCCCGCACCCCGCGCACCCCTCTGCAGGCCTTCGTCTACTGGGGCGCGGTGCTGGGCGTCTGGGCCCTGATCTTCCTGGTCGCCTTCTTCGCCGTCTTCGCGGTCGGCCTGCCCGACACCTCCAAGCTGAACGACGTCAAGCGCCAGCCCTCGATCTCCTATCTCGACCGCTCCGGCGCCGTGGTCGCCGTGCGCGGCAGCCAGTACGCGCCGCCGGCCGACCTCGACAAGCTGCCCAAATACGTGCCCGCCGCCTTCGTGGCGATCGAGGACCGCTGGTACTACTGGCACTTCGGCTTCAATCCC
>CAMFHW010000563.1 GCA_945952175.1 uncultured Phenylobacterium sp.
GCGGCGAATCTTCTCAGTCGACGGAGGTTAAAAACGCGAATTCCCTTGCCCCGTGGGGGGTCGGATTGAGTCAACGAAAATATCCGCAAACGGCGCGAAGAATCTCCGTTGACCCCCTCCGAGCCGCGACTAGTGTTCGGGGTCTTAGAGCGTTTTTTCCAATCGAACTTGGATGAGAAAACACGGGGGCGGGACTCTACCCGCACTCCGAACGAGAAACTGTGTTCGTTGAACCAGACCGTTTTGGGCGCGGGGGCCTGGGCGGTCGATCGGTGATCGGGAAGGTATGGAGATGACGAGCGGGGGTATGGCGGGCGCCAAGACGGACACGGCCACCGTGGCTGTTTGGGCCAAGACCTGCCAGGCGCTGCGGCGGGAACTGGGCGAGGCGACCTTCGGGTCGTGGCTCGGCCAGGCGGCGCTCAAGGAGTACGGGGAAGAGGTGTGCCTGGTCGCGGCCACGGGCGTCGCGCGCGACTGGATACGCCGTCACGCCTGGCGCCGGATCGGCGAGCTGTGGGCGCAGAACGACCCCATGGGCCGCCGGCTGGACCTGAAGTCGCGCATGGAGTTCGAGGCCCTGGGCCCGTCCGCCCAGAGTCCCTCTTCGATGACTCCGGCCGCCATTTCGGCCCCGGCCCTCGACACCGGTGTCGAGCCCGAGGTCATCGAGATCGAGGTCGATGTCAGCGAACCCGCGCCCGCCGGCCGTCTCGGCCGCCAGCAGGGCCTGCAGGAGCGCTTCAGCTTCGACACCTTCGTGTCTGGCCCGGCCAACGAGTTCGCCTTCGCCGTGGCGCGCCGCGTGGCGTCCTGGGCGGACGGCCACTTCAACCCGGTGCTGTTCCACGGCCCCTACGGCTTCGGCAAGACGCACCTGCTGAACGCGCTGGCCTGGGAGGCCATGCGCAGCCAGCCGGAGAAGCGCGTGGTCTATCTGACCGCCGAGCGCTTCACCTCGACCTTCATGAAGGCCCTGCAGGACCGCCAGACCCAGGCTTTCAAGGCCGAGCTGCGCAACGCCGACCTGCTGCTGATCGACGACGTCCAGTTCGTGGCCGGCAAGTCCTCCACCCAGGAGGAGCTGTTCCACACCCTGATCGCCCTCGTCGAGGACGGCCGCCGGGTGGTGATGACCGCCGACCGCTCGCCGGCCGAGCTGTCGGAAATGGAGCCCCGCCTGCGCAGCCACCTGCAGTCGGGCCTGGTCTGCGGCATCGAGCCCGCCGACCGGACCCTGCGTCTGGGCATCCTGGAGCGGAAACTGGCGACGCTCGCCCAGCAGGGCCGCTTCGTGCCGTCGGCGCGGGCCGAGGTGCTGCAGTTCCTGGCCGACCGGTTCACCGACAGCGTGCGTGAGCTGGAGGGCGCCCTGAACACCCTGGTGGCCCGGGTGGGCGGCGATATCGCCCGCCTGACCCTGGACGAGGCCCAGGCCATTCTGCGGCCCCACCTGTCCTGCACCGAGAAGCGGGTGACGGTCGACCAGATCCAGAAGGCCGTGGCCGAGCACTACGGCTTGAAGCAGGCGGACATGATCTCCGAGCGGCGCGCCCGCGCGGTGGCCCGTCCCCGGCAGACCGCCATGTGGATCGCCAAGCAGATCACGACCCGCTCCCTGCCGGACATCGGCCGCAGGTTCGGCGGCCGCGACCACACGACCGTCCTGCACGCCGTGCGCCGCATCGAGGCGCTGAAGGCCGAGGATGCCGGCCTGGCGCGCGATCTGGATGTCCTGCTGCGCAAGCTGCGCGGCTGAACCTCGATGCAGACCTGAACCAAGGCCCGCCCTCACCGGCGGGCCTTTTCCGTTTCGGCAGGGCCGAGGGGCTCGGGACGGGGGCTCAGAAGTCCAGGTGCAGGGTCGGCGCGCCGGCCGCCTCGAAGCATTGCAGCAGGAAGGTCTTGTCGAGATCGGGCGCCGCCAGGCGACGGGCCACCTCCTGGGCGTCCGCCTCGACGCCCATGTGCGCCAGGCCGCGGGCTAGCTGGGCGGGCCCGACGCCACGCCGTGCCATTTCCAGCTCCAGCAGACCCTTCAGTTTCTGGATGTCCTCAGCCGTCGCCATGGCGACCCTCCCATTCCGACGCCTGGCGGTATCCGCCCGCCCCATGGCGGGATTGCGGCCGGGCCCTGAAACGGAAAGGGGCGGCCGCGTCGCCGCGACCGCCCCTCGAACTCATCCGAAGTCGGGAGAGGCTCAGGCCTCTTCCTTCTCCTCGGCGGCTTCCTTCTTGGGCGACAGGTCCTCGCCGGTCTCCTGGTCGACGACCTTCATGGAGAGGCGGGTCTTGCCGCGGTCGTCGAAGCCCAGGAGCTTCACCTTGACCTGCTGGCCTTCCGACAGGACGTCGGAGACCTTGGCCACGCGCTCGTTGGAGATCTGGCTCACGTGAACCAGGCCGTCCTTCGCGCCGAAGAAGTTCACGAAGGCGCCGAAGTCGACCACCTTCACCACCTTGCCGGTGTAGATGGCGCCCACTTCCGGCTCCGAGGCGATGGACTTGATCCAGTCCTTGGCCGCGTCGATCTTCGACTGCTCGGCGGCCGCGATCTTGATCGTGCCGTCTTCGCCGATGTCGACCTTGGCGCCCGTCTCGGCGACGATCTCGCGGATCACCTTGCCGCCCGAACCGATCACTTCGCGGATCTTGTCGACCGCGATCTTGATGGTCTCGATCTTCGGGGCGTGCTCGCCGAGCTCGGCGCGCGGCGCTTCCATGGCCTTGGCCATCTCACCCAGGATGTGCTTGCGCCCGGCGTGAGCCTGCTCGAGCGCCTTCTTCATGATCTCCTCGGTGATGCCGGCGATCTTGATGTCCATCTGCAGCGAGGTG
>CAMFHW010000564.1 GCA_945952175.1 uncultured Phenylobacterium sp.
GGCCTGACCTCCGAGGCCTGCAAGCGGCTCTTCCAGAG
The DNA here is from genome assembly GCA_945952175.1 of uncultured Phenylobacterium sp. Taxonomy (GTDB): domain Bacteria; phylum Pseudomonadota; class Alphaproteobacteria; order Caulobacterales; family Caulobacteraceae; genus Phenylobacterium. The sequence continues at coordinate 39 of CAMFHW010000564.1, forward strand.
GTTCTCGCAGGTCGACGCCTCGACCACCCGCCGTCATGGCGGCACCGGACTGGGTCTGGCGATCTGCCGTGGGCTGGCCGAGGCCATGGGCGGCGGGATTTCGGTCGAGAGCCAGCCCGGCCTCGGCTCGGCCTTCACGGTGTGGGTCCAGGCGCCGGAGGTCGAGGCCGGCGGGCAGCCCGACCGGGACGTCGCGGCGGGCGGCCGCCTGGAAGGTCTGCCGGTGCTCGTCGTCGTCGACAACGCCGCCAACCGCGGCCTCGCCCGGGCCGCGCTGGAAAACCTGGGCGCTGAGGCGAGCGAGGCCGTCGACGGGATCGACGCGGTGCTGGCCGCCCAGAGCCTGCCGGTGGACGCCATCCTGATGGACCTCAACATGCCCGGCCTGTCGGGCGCCGAGGCCGCCGCGCGCATCCGGAGCGAAGACGGCCCCAACCAGCACATCCCGATCCTGGCGTTCAGCGCCCAGGCCACCGTCGCGCCGAGCGGCTTCGCGTTCGACGGCTTCGTCAGCAAGCCCCTGGCGCGGGCCGAACTCGCGGCGGAACTCACCCGCGTCACCGCCTATGAAGAGGAGGTCCTCCATGGAGCCCAGGCCCATTGAGCATCGGATCCTGGCGGTCGACGACGATCCCGCCATCCTGGAGCTGATCGTCACCCGCCTCAGCCTGGCGGGGTTCGAGACCTTCTATGCCCGCGATGGCTACGAGTGCCTGCACCGCATCCAGGAGATCCGCCCGGCGGCCCTGGTGCTTGACGTAAACATGCCCGGCATCGACGGGTTCGGCGTGCTGAAGGCCCTGCGCGACACCAACTGCCTGCCGCCGACCCTGATGCTGACCGCCCGCAACCGCACCGAGGACGTGCAGCAGGCGGTGAAGCTGGGCGCGCGAGACTTCCTGACCAAGCCGTTCGACGACAAGCAGCTCATCGCCCGCGTGCGGCGGCTGATCGCCCGGCGTCCGACGCCGGGCGCGGCCTCGCAGAACTCACGGCCGGCAGGGCGGCCGGCCGTCGAGATCTAGGCGCCTTCGCCGGCGTCCGGCTCGTCGGAGACCTCACCCTCGTCACCACCGCCCTGGTCGGCCAGGCGTTCGACGGAGACGACGTGCTCCTCGGCGGCGGTGCGGAAGATCGTCACGCCGGAGGTGTTGCGGCCGACGATGCGAACCTGGGCCACGGGCGTGCGGATAAGTTGGCCCTGGTCGGTGACCAGCAGGATCTCGTCGAACTCCTCGACCGGGAAGGAGGCCGCCAGGCGACCACCCTTGCCCTTCTTGGTCAGGTCCTGGGCCAGAAGCCCCTGCCCGCCCCGGCCGGTGCGGCGGAACTCATAGGCCGAGGTCCGCTTGCCATAGCCTTCGGTCGAAACGGTGAGGATGAACTCCTCGGCCGCGCCGAGCTGGGCGATGCGGTCCGGCGACAGGGCGGCTTCTTCGCCAGCCTCTTCGTCGTCGTCCGGCGCCGAGTCCTCGACCTCCTCGGCCTCGCCGCTGGCGGCGCGGCGCATGGCGTTGGAGTGCTTGATGTAGGAGCCGCGCTCCGCCGGCGTCGCCTCGACCGAGCGCAGGATCGCCATCGAGATGATGGTGTCGGCCTCGGCCAGACGGATGCCGCGCACGCCTGTGGAGTCGCGCCCGGCGAACACCCGGACCTCTTCTGTGGCGAAGCGGATCGCCCGCCCAGAGGCGGTGGTCAGCAGGATGTCGTTCTGGCCCGCGTTGCAGAGGCCGACCCCGATGATCTGGTCGCCCTCGTCCAGCTTCATGGCGATCTTGCCGTTGCGGTTGATCTGCACGAAGTCGCTGAGCTTGTTGCGCCGGACATTGCCGGAACGCGTGGCGAACATGACGTCGAACTGATCCCAGGTCGCCTCGTCCTCCGGCAGCGGCAGGATGGAGGTCACGGTCTCGCCCGGCTCGATAGGGAACAGGTTGATGAAGGCCTTGCCGCGCGAGGTGGCGGTGCCGACCGGCAAGCGCCAGACCTTCAGCTTGTAGACCTTGCCGCCCGAGGAGAAGAACAGCATCGGCGTGTGGGTGTTGGCCGAGAACACGCGGGTGACCGCATCCTCGTCCTTGGTCGACATGCCCGAGCGGCCCTTCCCGCCCCGGTGCTGGGTGCGATAGGTCGACAGCGGCGTGCGCTTCACATAGCCGCCGTGGGTCACGGTGATGACCATGTCCTCACGGGCGATCAGGTCCTCGTCCTCGACGTCGGCGTCGCCTTCGACGATCTGGGTGCGGCGCGGCACCGCGTAGAGGCTGCGCACCTCGGCCAGTTCCTCGCGGACGATGGCCATGATGTTGTCGCGCGAGCTCAGGATGGTCAGGAAGCCCTGGATCGCGTCGGCCAGTTCGCGCGCCTCGCCGAAGATCTCGTCGCGGCCGAGGCCGGTCAGGCGCGACAGGGTCAGCGCGAGGATGGCGCGGGCTTGCTCGTCGGTCAGCCGGATCAGATTGCCGTCGATGACCATCGAGCGCGGGTCGGCGATCAGTTCGACCAGGGGCAGCATGTCGCCCGCCGGCCAATCCTTGGCCACCAGGCGCTCGCGCGCCTCGGCCGGATCCTTCGAGGACCGGATGATCTGGATGAACTCGTCGATATTGGCCACGGCGATGGCGAGGCCAACCAGGACGTGGCCGCGGTCGCGGGCCTTGCCCAGCTCGAACCGGGTGCGGCGGACGACGACCTCCTCGCGGAAGTCGACGAAGGCCTGGATCATCTCGCGCAGGCCCATCAGTTCGGGCCCTGTCTCTTATACACATCTCCGAGCCCACGAGACAAGAGGCAATCTCG
>CAMFHW010000565.1 GCA_945952175.1 uncultured Phenylobacterium sp.
GCCGAGCAGCTCCTGATCAAGCCGTCGGGCGAGGGGGAGGGTTGAGCCGATGGCTGCGATAGACGCTCACGGCCTGCGCAAGGCCTACAAGACCACCGTCGCCCTGGACGGCGTCGACCTCAGCGTCGGCGAGGGCCGCATCCTCGGCCTGATCGGCCCCAATGGCGCCGGCAAGAGCACGGCCCTGCAGGCGATCCTGGGGCTGACGCCCTATCAGGGGACGCTGCGGGTGCTGGGGCGCGATCCCTGGACCGAGCGCGACCGGCTGATGGGCGAGGTCTGCTTCATCGCCGACGTGGCGGTGATGCCGCGCTGGCTGAGGGTCACCGAGGCGCTCGACTACATGGCCGGCGTGCATCCACGGTTCGACCGCGCCAAGGCCGAGGGCTTCCTGGCGCGCACCGCGATCAAGCCGAAGAGCCGGGTGCGGGAGCTTTCCAAGGGCATGGTGGCCCAACTCCACCTGGCCCTGGTGATGGCCGTCGACGCGCGCCTGCTGGTGCTGGACGAGCCGACGCTGGGCCTCGACCTGCTCTACCGCAAATCGTTCTACGACAGCCTGCTCAACGACTATTTCGACCATAGCCGCACCATCGTGGTCTCCACCCACGAGGTGGACGAGATCCAGCACATCCTGACCGATGTGGCCTTCATCGACCGTGGCCGGATCGTGCTCTCGGCGACCATGGAGGAGATCGAGGCCCGGTATCTCGAACTGCTGGTCGGGCAGGATCACCTGGCCGCCGCGAAGGCGCTGGGGCCGATCGGCGAGCGGCCGCGCTTCGGAAAGAGCCTGCTGATTTTCGATGGCGTCGAGCGCGACAAGCTCGCGCCGCTCGGCGAGATCCGCACGCCCGGGCTGGCCGACCTGTTCCTCGCGACCATGGGAGCGCCCGCATGAGCGCCGAGCCCATGACCCCGCCGTCGGCGTCCGCCGCCAAGGTCCGCCCGTTCTACTGGTCGGTGCGCCGCGAGCTGTGGGAGAACCGCGCCTTCTATCTGGCGCCCCTGGCCGTGGCCGCCGTCACCCTGTTCGGCTTCCTGATCAGCACCTTCCGGCTGCCGAACACCGTGCGCAAGGCCACCGAGGCCCAGGCGCTGCTGGCGACGCATCCGGTGGATCCCAAGGTGATCAAGGCGGCCACCCGCGCCCTGCACGGCGCCGAGATCCCCTATGACATGATCACGGCCTTCGTTTTCCTGACCGTGATCGTGGTTTCGGTCTTCTACGCGCTCGGCGCCCTGCACGGCGAGCGGCGCGACCGCTCGATCCTGTTCTGGAAGTCGCTGCCGGTCTCCGACCTGACCACCGTGTTGTCCAAGGCCGCCCTGCCGCTGCTGGTCGGGCCCGTGGTGGTGTTCGGCGTCTCGTTCTGCGCCCACGTCGTCATGCTCACCTGGAGCGCCCTGGTGATGATGCTGAGCGGCCTGCCGCTCACCGCGCTCACCGACCACCTGCCGTTCCCGTTCCTCTGGCTCGGCCTGTCGCGGGGCCTGATCGTCATGGCCCTGTGGTATGCGCCGGTGATCGGCTGGCTGCTGCTGGTTTCCGGCTGGGCGCGGCGCATGCCGATCCTGTGGGCCATCGGTCCCTGGGCGGCGCTGCTGATCCTCGAGCGGCTGATCATCAATTCCGACGTCTTCTATCGCGCCCTGCAGGGGCGGCTCGCCGGCGGCTTCGCCCAGGCCTTCACCGTCCGCGCCGACGGCAAGACCTCGATCCATACCCTCGCCGACCTGGATCTCATCCCGGTGCTGGCCAATCCGAACCTCTGGTTCGGGCTGATCGTCTTCGCCGGATTGATCGCCGCCGCCGTCCGATTGCGACGATACCGCGACCCGATCTGATCCCGCTTTCCCGTCCCGTTAGGCCGTCCCGCATCCCAAGGAAGAACCGCGAATGACCGCTGCCGTCTCCATCGACCCGCCGAGGTCCAAGCCCCGGCTCACGCCCAAGGCCGCTCTCGAAGCCGCCGCGAAGTTCTGGTGGGGCGCGGCCTTCATCGGCCAGCTGCTCTTCCTCTACTACATCCTGGCCTTCTACTTCCCGTCCACGCTGACCGGGAATTTCAAGCTCTGGGCGCTGAACACCAGCCTGTTCAAGGGCTATGTCCCCGGCGACACCCCCGGCAACCTGGCCTTCGGCGCGCACGTCCTGCTGGCCGGTGTGGTGACCTTCGCTGGCACGCTGCAGCTCGTGCCGCAGATCCGCGCCCGGGCGCCGGCGGTCCATCGCTGGATCGGCCGCGCCTTCCTGGTCACCGCGATCGGCGGCAGCCTGGCCGGCCTCTACATGACCTGGGCGCGGCTACCCCAGGGCCTGCTGGGCGAGATCGCCATCTCGATCGACGCGGCGATGATCTTCGTCTTCGGCGGGCTCGCCTGGCGCACGGCGCTGACGCGGGACTTCGCCAGCCACCGCCGCTGGGCCTTGCGGGCCTTCCTGGCCGCCAATGCGGTCTGGTTCATGCGGGTCGGCTTCGCGCCGGTCGGCATCCTGTTCAAGGTGATCCACGCCCCGCACGGCTGGATGAGCACCTTCTACCAGGTCTGGAGCTTCGGCTCGTACCTGCTGCCGCTCGCGATCCTGGAGCTCTATTTCCGCGCCAAGGAAAGGGGCGGGGACGGCGCCCGCTACGCCATGGCCGGGGGGCTCTCGATCCTCACCCTGCTGATGAGCGTCGGCATCGTCGGCACATGGTTCGGCTTCTTCGCGCCGATCCTGGACAAGCTCTGAGGGGAGGGGCCGCCCTGATCCTGCCCGTCCCGCCCCACCCCCCGCCCGCCGTCCGCCTCCCCGCCCGCGCCGCCCCGGTCCC
>CAMFHW010000566.1 GCA_945952175.1 uncultured Phenylobacterium sp.
GCGCTGGACTGCGGGTCGAACCCCACGCCGTCGTCGGTGACCAGGAGCTCGCAGCGGCCGTCCGCCAGGCGCGACAGGCGCACCTCCACCCGACCGGGGCGATCCTCGCCGAACCCGTGCGACAGGGCGTTGCCAACCAGTTCCTGGGTGATCATCGCCAGGGTCGAGGCCGCCGAGTCCGGCGTGATCAGCGGCTCGACCACCAGGGCCAACTCGGCCGCGCGGGTGGCGTGGCGACGACGCCAGACGGGCGCCATCTCGTCGAGATAGGCGGCGAAGTCGACGCCTTCGCCCTTGCGGTGCCGCTCCAGGGCGCCGAGCGAGCCTATGGCGTCGGCCATCCAGGCGAGCTGGCGGCGGGTCTCCGGCTCGGCGGCCCGCTGGCTGCGCATGCGCGCGAGCGCCGAGAGCAGTTGGAACGTGTTCGCCACGCGATGGCGAATCTCCGACGTCGCCGCCGCAGCATCGCTCTGTTTGCGATCGTCACTCATGCCCCAGCCGCCCCAGTAACCCTTGCCGCTTGAATATTAACGGCCGCACGCACCCCGTCCGTCTCTTTCATGACAGATATCGCAGGAATTCGCCGCGCGCTTGCGCAAAGTGCGCTGGCTCATATGCAGCATCGTCGCAGGTCGAATTCAAATATCAACGATATCCGGTTCGTTGATTTCCAGCCAAGCTCGACAAGGCCCGAAGCGGCGTCTTCAGGTCGCGACGCGCCAAACCACCACGTAGGCTGAATATTTTCGGGTGAAGCGAGCGGGGCCCGGCCCGCCAGTTCCTGGGCTCTGCTCAGAAAGCCTCCGACGAGTATTCAAATCGGCGGCCCGAAGGAATCTCGAACTGGCGTAGAGGTTTGATATATATTGACTTTTCTCATCACCCCGGACGGGCGGCAGGCCGCGCGATCGGAGACGCAGGCCCGCCCGTCGAGCGCGAGGCGCTCGACGAACAGGCCCTGGACCATGCGCACCGGCCGCCTGGCGCTCGTGCTGTACGCCGCCTGAGCCGGATCACCCCTCGTTCTCGCGGCCGCGCCGTCGCATCTCGGCGCGGTTCGCCTTGCTGATCGCGATCCACTGGCGGCGGTGGGCTTCCCGGGCGATCTGATCTTCCTTGCGCTCCAGATGGGCGAGCTCGCGCTGCAGCTTGACCCAGCCCTTCCAGCGGGCCTCGTCGAGCCGCCCCTCCTCCACCGCCAACCGCACCGCGCAGCCCGGCTCGCTGCGATGCCCGCAATTGCGATAGCGGCACTCGGCTGCGAGGGCGCCGATCTGACGTTCGAGGTCGCCGAAGGTCGCCTCCAGCCCGGCCTCGGCGTCCCAGAGACCGAGCTCCCTCATGCCCGGCGTGTCCAGCAGCAGGGCGCCGGAGGGCAGCAGGACCAGCTCCCGGTGGGTGGTGGTGTGGCGACCGCGGGCGTCGTGCTCGCGGATCGCCGCCGTGGCCATCAGGTCACGGCCGGCCAGCGCATTGACCAGGGTCGACTTGCCGACGCCGGAACTGCCCAGCAGCACGGCCGTCTCGCCTGGCCGCAGGCGGACCGACAGATCCTCCAGCCCCTCGCCGCTCAAGGCGGAGACGGCGTGGACATCCGCGCCGACGGCGACGGCCTCGACCTCCGCGACCGCGCCCCAAACGTCGTCGCAGGCGTCGGCCTTGGTGAGCACCACCACCGGCTGGGCGCCGCTCTCCCAGGCCACGGCCAGGTAGCGTTCCAGCCGTCGCGGATTGAGGTCGGCGTTCAGCGACATGACCAGGAAGGCCAGGTCGACATTGGCCGCCACCGCCTGGGCGGTCGGCTGGCCGGGCCCGGCCGCCTTGCGCACGAAAAGGCTGCGGCGCGGCAGGAGCGCATGGATGGTCGCCGCGCCCTCCTCCGGCCGCGTCGCGCAGGCGACCCAGTCGCCCGTCACCGGATAGCCGGCCTCGCCCGCCTCATGGGCGAAGCGGCCGGAGACCTCGGCCGAGAGTTCGCCGGCCTCGGTGGCCAGGCGATAGAGGCCGCGCTGCTGCACGGTCACGCGGCCGGGCGTAAGCCCGCGCGCCGCGAAAGGTTCGAATTGCTGCTGGAGACGCTCGCTCCAGCCGTAGGAATGGATCACTTGATCTGTCCGTCATGCGGGGAAAGGGATCGCCCGCCGACGGTTCAGGGATGAGGTATCAGGATACCCGGTCGGCGGCGCGAACGAAGGGGGCGAGGTTGCGAACAGTCATTGGCCTACCCTCCTTTCCATGCGTGCCGAGGTTGGCCGAAGGCTAGGCGCGCGCCTCGAAGGGGTCAAGACGGGCCGGATTCGGCCTGGGAACCACAATCGGCGACCCGGCATTCCGCACCCCAGACAGCCTTTCGAGGAGAAACGAGATGCCTGTTTCCAAGACCCTTCTGCGCAACGCCCTGCTGGGCGCGGTGGTCGCCGGTGGCGCGCTCACCCTGAGCGCCGGCGCCGCGTCGGCCGACGTCGTCTGCAACCGCTATGGCGACTGCTGGCGCGTCCACGAGCGATACAACACCTATCCGCGGACCCTGGGCGTTCGGTTCTATAACGATGCCTGGTGGCAGGCCCATCAGAACAACCGCCGCTACCACTGGCGCGAAGACCGCGACAACGACCGCGGCTACTGGCGTCACGGCCGCTGGTACGATTTCCACTAGCGAGCGACACGCTTCCTCCCCCGTTCACGGGGGAGGGGGACCGCCGTCAGGCGGTGGAGGCGGCCCCAGGCTCCAAGCCCGGTCTTGCCCCCTCCACCACGCCTGTCTCTTATACACATCTCCGAGCCCACGAGACAAGAGGCAATCTC
>CAMFHW010000567.1 GCA_945952175.1 uncultured Phenylobacterium sp.
GAAGATGGCGATGGCGAGCAGGAAGTTGGAGAACGGCCCCGCGGCGACGACGATCGCGCGCTGCCACAACGGCTTGAAGTGGAAGTAGCGGCCGAGCGCCTCGCGGCCCTCGGTGCGGATGATTTGTTGCCGCAGGGTTTCAAGGTCGTCCTGGTCCGGAACGCTGGCCGCGTTCTCGTCGCCGGAGAATCGCACATAGCCGCCGAGCGGGATCCAGCCGACTCGCCACTCCACGCCGGACTTGTCGCGCCGCGAGAAGATCGCGCGACCGAAGCCGATCGAGAACCGGTCGATCGCGACCTTGAAGCTCTTGGCGGCGAGGAAGTGGCCCAGCTCGTGGACCGTGACCACGAGGGTGAGGACGAGAAGGAACGGCAGGGCGTGGGCCACAAGCCATTGCAGGACGACGAGCACAGGCTACTCCCTAGGACCTGGCCGATGCATAGCCGGCCGCGACCTCGCCCGCCACGCGGCGCGCCATCGCATCGGTCCGCTGCGCGGCATCCAGAGCATCGCCAATTCCGTCCTCAGCGAGGCCCTGCGCCTCAACCCGTTCGAGGGTGTCGGCTACGATTGCGGCAATATCGAGAAACCCGACACGACGGTCAAGAAATGCGGCGACCGCTATCTCATTGGCGGCATTGAGAACCGCCGGCGCGGAACCGCCCTTGGTCAGCGCGGCCTTGGCGACTTTCAGGGCGGGGAACCGGTCGAGATCGGGCTCGTCGAAGGTGAGCGCTCCGGCCCGCGCGAGATCGAGCTTCGGCGCCGGCCAAGGCAGCCGGTCGGGCCAGGCATAGGCGCAGGCGATCGGGGTGCGCATGTCCGGCGCGCCGAGCTGGGCGAGCGTCGAGCCGTCGGCGTATTCCACCAGGCTGTGGACGATGGATTGCGGGTGGATCAGCACGTCGACCCGCTCGGCCGGCATGGCGAACAGATAGGCCGCCTCGATCATCTCCAGGCCCTTGTTCATCATGGTCGCGGAATCGACCGAGATCTTCCTGCCCATGCTCCAGTTGGGGTGCGCGACGGCCTGCTCCGGCGTGGCGTGCGCCATCTGCTCGGCGGTCCAGGTGCGGAACGGACCGCCCGAAGCCGTCAGGATCAGGCGCGAGACGTGCTGGGCGTTGGCCGGGTCCAGAACCTGGAAGATAGCCGAATGCTCGGAATCGACTGGAATGACCGTGCCGCCGGCCAGGCGCGCCGTGCGCAAGAGCGACGGGCCGGCGCAGACCAGGCTCTCCTTGTTGGCCAGGGCCACCACGGCGCCGGCCTTGGCGGCCGACAGGGTGGGCGCGAGGCCTGCGAAGCCGACGATCGCCGACATCACCCACTGGGCGTCGGCCGCCGCGGCCTCAGCGACGGCGTTCGCGCCGGCCGCGGCCTTCACCCCGGAGCCGGCCAGGCGATCGCGCAGTTCGGGCAGGCCGGCCTCGTTCTCGATGACCGCGAGCTTGGGCCGCCAGCGGCGGGCTTGCTCGGCAAGGCGCTCGACATTGCGCCCGGCGGTGAGCGCCATGACCTCGACGGGGGTCTGGGACTTCTCGAACAGGTCCAGCGTGGAGACCCCGACCGAGCCGGTCGATCCCAGGACGCTGACGCGGCGTGGCAAGCTCAATGGCCCCATCCCAAATGATTGACCAGCCGGGCGGCGGAAATCACCACCACGGCGAACAATAGCCCATCGACGCGGTCGAGGAGACCGCCATGACCCGGGATCAGGTCTCCGGAGTCCTTCACGCCGAAGCGGCGCTTCAGCATCGATTCCCAGAGATCGCCGGCCATGGTGGCGAGCCCGCCCGCGAGGCCGACGAAGATGGCCGCGAAGATGTTCAAGGTGAACCAGGGCAGGGCCGAGACCCCTGCCCCCACCGCCATGGCGGCGACCAGGCCGCCGATGAAGCCCGACCAGGTCTTGTTGGGCGAGAACCGCGGCCAGAGCTTCGGGCCCTTCAGCGTATTGCCGACCGCATAGGCGGCGATGTCGGCCGCCCAGGTGATGGCGAAGGTCATGATCGTCCAGTACTTGCCCTGCGGCATGGCCCGCAGCCAGACGAGGCAGATGGCGGCGACGCCCAGATAGATCACGCCATAGGCGGCGTTGCCGGGGCGTTCGGAGACGCCGCGCGCGATCAGGCCGGCGGCGATCCCGCCGATGATCAGGCCGAACCAGGCCAGCCACATGTGTTCGCGATGGGCCAGGAACACCCCGGCCAGGACCGCGGCGCAGACGGCGGCGGAGACCCGCACCGGCGCGGTCGGGGCGGTCATGCCGCCCCATTCGATCGCCAGCAGGGCCACCGCGATCGAGACCAGGACCAGGAAGGCCCAGCCGCCGAACCAGACGCCGGCCAGGGCGGAGGGCACCAGGATGGTCGCCGAGGCGACCCGAATCCCCAGATTGGACCAGTCGAAACGCTTAGCTGGCGGCAAGGACGTCGTCCGGAACGGCGCCGAACCGCCGTTCGCGGCGGTGGAACTCCTCGACCGCCGCGCCGAGATGGCGAGGCGTGAAGTCCGGCCACAGGGTGTCGGTGAACAGGAATTCCGAATAGGCCGACTCCCACAGCAGGAAGTTCGACAGGCGCATCTCGCCGCTGGTGCGGATGACGAGATCCGGGGCCGGAAGGCCCGCGGTCGACAGGCGCGCGTCGAAGGCGGCTTCGGTGAGGTCTTCCGGCGACAGGCGGCCAGCGGCGGCCTCCGCCATCAGCGCGCGGGCGGCGTCGATGATGTCGGCGCGGCCGCCATAGTTGAAGGCGACCTGCAGGAAGAACTTGTCGTTATGGGCGGTGCGGCTC
>CAMFHW010000568.1 GCA_945952175.1 uncultured Phenylobacterium sp.
GGCCTTCGGCGCCTATGCCCGCGGCCTGAACATCCTGGACCGCGCTTATGCCGGCATGTTCGTGCGTCCGCCCCTGACCGGCGCGCTCGGCGCCAGCCGGGTCCATGCGGTCGGCTGGCGCTCCCTGCGCGGAGACTAGGCCGCCGGCGCGCGGCGGGCTTCGGCGACGATCTCCTCAGCCCTGGCGAACAGGGCCGGATCCACCTTGAGCCCCGAGGCCGCAGCGTTCTCGGCCAACTGCTCCGGCCGGCTGACGCCGACGATGGCCGAGGCGACATTGGGTTCGCGCAGCACCCAGGCGAGCGCGAACTGCGAGAGCGTGCAGCCGGCCTCAGCCGCCAGAGGCTTGAGCTTCTGGACCGCCTCCAGCACCGCCGGCTGCAGCCAGGATTGGATCGGCGTGCTCATGGCGTCGGAGGCGGCGCGGGAGTCGGCGGGGACAGCGGCGCCCGGCAGGTACTTGCCGCTCAGCACGCCCTGGGCGATCGGCGACCAGACGATCTGGGACACGCCATTGGCCTTGCAGACCGGGATCACCTTCTGCTCCGGCCGCCGCCACAGCAGCGAATACTGCGGCTGGCTGGAGACGAAGCGCTCGACGCCGGGGATGGCGAAGGCGTCCTCGATCTGCTGCGAAGTCCACTCGCTGAAGCCGATGTAGCGGGCCTTGCCCTGACGCACGACCTCGCTCAGCGCCTCCATCGTCTCCTGCAGCGGTGTGTCGGGGTCGTAGCGGTGGCACTGGTAGAGATCGACATGGTCGACCTTCAGGCGCTGCAGCGACGCGTCCATCTGCTTGAGGATCTGGCCGCGCGACAGGCCCTTGTTGGTGTCGCTCATCGGGCCCCAGACCTTGGTCGCGAGCACGTAGCTGTCGCGCGGCCGATCGGCCAGCGCCTCGCCCAGGAAGCTCTCGGCCGCGCCGCGGCCATAGACATTGGCCGTGTCGATGAAGTTGATCCCGAGGTCGAAGGCGGCGTTGACGCAGGCCAGGCCCTTGTCGCGCTCGACGCCGACCCCGAAGGTCAGCCAGGATCCGAGCGAAATCTCGGAGACCATCAGGTCGCTGTCACCCAGCTTGCGGTACCGCATCGGCAAATCCCTTCAACGAATGGCGGAAACGAATGTCCGCCAGTCTAGACCCCGCTGCGTGACAGCGGGAAGCATGCCGCAGGGAGAGGCGGCGCTAGAGCCGCAGGGCCTTCTCCAGGGCCATGGCGAGGGAGATGCAGGCGCAGAGGGTGAGCACGGTGTTCAGCCGCGGATAGCGGGCCGGGGTGTCCGGCGCGGTGTGGTCGAACAGCCATTGCAGCATGAAGGCGACCAGGAAGCCGCAGACCACCCAGGACGACCCGATCAGGTGGCGCACCGCGAAGAGGCCCCAACCGGCGATCGGCGAGACGGTGGAGCCGGCGAGCCGCGTCCAGCGCGGCTCCGTCCGCGCGGTCTCCAGACCCCAGCGCACGCCGCCCAGGAAGGCCAGCACCACCGCCGACCAGGTGACGAGCGCGTTCAACGCCAGGTCGCCCGACGTGTCGGGACCGTAGGCGTAGATCAGGGCGGGGACCGGGAAGCCCAGCAGGCCGAGCATGGCGACGGCCCAGATCGGTTTCGGCGCTGGTTCGTCCAATCAAGCTCTCCCGACCGCCGCCGAAGCTGGGCTGTAGACCATGGCGCGCCACGCCGAAAAAGGCAAAGCGGCCGTTCACCATCCTGCATCGGGACGCGCACGGCCGCAGGGCGACCGATCGGCGCAGCCGCCGGCGCGCCTCGTCAGCGCGTGTAGACCGACAGGTCCTGCAGGGTGGCCGGATCCAGCACGCCGGTCGCCTGGGCGTTGTGGTCGCGCTGGTAAGCCGCCACGGCCAGCTTCAGGGCCGGCGAGGCGGTTCCGTCGGTCGGGCCGAGGTAATAGCCCAGGCGCGAGAGCGCCCGCTGGGCCGTCACCACGCCGGCGGCGTTGGCGCCCATGTCGGCCGTAGCCGCCGGGGCGGCGGACGGATTGGAGGCCGTGATGCGGAAGGCGCCGGCCGCCTGCTCGGCGACCACCCGCGCGTCCGGCGTCAGCCCGGCCTTCACCTGGTCGGCGCGCTTGCGGGCGTCTCCGTCACCGGTCTTGGCCGCGATCAGGTACCACTTGTAGGCCTCGGCCGGGTTCTGGCTGACGCCGAGGCCCTTCTCGTAGAGGGCGGCGAGGTTGAACTGGCTGTCGACCAGGCCGAGCTCGGCGGCGCGGCGGAACCACTGGGCGGCCGTCGTCGAGTTCTTCGGCCCACCGGTCCCGTAGATATAGGCCATGCCGAGATTGTGCATGGCGCGGCGGTCGCCGGCCTCGGCGGCGCGTTCGGTCCACTGGCGCGCTTGCACCGGGTCGGGCTTCAGGCCGCCCTCGCCCTTCTCGTAGAGGCGGGCGAGATAGAACTGGGCGGGGGCGTAGCCGAGCTGGGCCACCGCCTTGAGTTCGTCGACCGCGCCGGCCTTCTTCTGGTCGACGTCGGTCGCGGCCTTGGCGAAGCGATCGGACAGGTCCGGCGCGTTCAGGGCGGCGCCCGGCGTGGCCGGCGCGATGGGCTGTGGCGTCAGCGCCATCGCCACGCGCGGCGTGGACGGGAACGGCGTGGTGTCGGCCTCGCTCCCCTTGATCTCCTGCTTGGAGCCGGTGAGGGCCGCCAGCGCGTCGGCGACGCGCTTGGGCGGAGCGCCGCCCGCCTCGCCGTGCATCATCACGAACCCGGCGGCGCCCAAGCCGACGGCGGCCGCGGAGCCCTACACGTACAGAGCCGTCTGCAGCGAGCCGCCC
>CAMFHW010000569.1 GCA_945952175.1 uncultured Phenylobacterium sp.
CGGCGCCGATGGCGGTGACCGGCGAAACGCTGGTCAGGTTCGGCGTCGGGATGCGCGTGCCGGTGACGACGATTTCGGTCACTTCGGTGGCGTTTTCGGCCGCTTGGGCCTGGCTCGCGGAGAAGGCCATGAAGGCCGCGCCGCAGATCATCGAAGAGGCCAGAAGGCGCTCCCGCATGGAATTGGTTTTCAAGGTCTAGGTCCTCCAGCGGTCCGCCGATGCCTCAGCGACTCCGCTCCCCACAAACAGGATTCAGTCCCGAGTCCGGGGTCCGCACTCGGTTACGCCGGAGTTACGGGCGTTACGACGCAAGGGTCAACGCCCATTAACAAGCGGCAATGTTGAGGATGCTTACCTGTCGCATTCTGGTCACAGATTGTGCCGCCCACCGCATTGCGCGCACGTTTTCACCCGATTTGGGGCGCCAGACGCCCAGACCCGTCGCCCGGCCGTTCGACCAGATTGCGCTCGGGTTTCACGCCTGGTCGCCGCCTTCCCCATCGTCGCGGGGCGGCGCAAGAACCGGTTGCCCACGCCACGGCGGGCCTTATCAATGGGGCCGGTTCAAACGGTGGAGTTCTCCATGTCGACGCAGAAGCCCCAGCCCCTCCGGATCGCGTCCGCCGCGGGGCTCGCGCTGATCCTGGCCGCGCCGGCCGCCGTGGCCGCGGCGCCGCCTGGCGGCATGGCTTCGGGAAATCGCGCCGCGGTCCTGCAAGGCCTGCTCGACTGCCGCGCCAAGACCGACAACGCCGAACGCCTGGCCTGCTACGACGCGGCCGCCGCGCGCATGGATCAGGCCGAGGCCAAGGGCGACATCGTGGTGGTCGATCGCGAGCAGTCCAAGGCGATCCGCCGCCAGGCCTTCGGCTTCACCCTGCCCTCGCTCAGCCTGTTCGAGCGCGGCGACAAGCCGGAGAAGATCGACCAGGTCTCGGGCGTGATCGCCGCCGCACGCGCGGACGGCAACGGCAAGTGGGTGCTGCGCCTCGAGGACGGCGCGGTCTGGCGTCAGATCGACGGCGAGCCGCCGCATCGCGACCCCAAGGCGGGCATGTCGGTGGAGATCAAGTCCGCCTCGCTCGGCAGCTACCTGCTGAGCGTCGACGGCCAGCGCGCCTACCGCGCCCACCGCGACCAGTAGGCGGCGCCGTCAGCGGTCCTTCGGGTCGATCGCGTCCCGCAGGCCGTCGCCGATGAAGTTGAAGCACATCAGCGTCAGCACCATCGTCGCCGAGGGAAAGACCAGCAGCCACCAGGCCAGCTCCATGTCCTGCGCCCCGCCGGCGATCAGGGTGCCGAGCGAGGCCATGGGCGGCTGCACGCCCAGGCCCAGGAACGACAGGAAGCTCTCGGCCAGGATCACCGCCGGGATCGTCAGCGTCACATAGACCACCACCGGGCCCAGCAGGTTGGGGATGATGTGGCGGAAGATGATCGCCCCCTGGGTCAGGCCGGCGGCCTGGGCCGCTTCGACGAATTCCTTCTGCTTCAGCGACAGGGTCTGGCCGCGCACGATGCGGCTCATGGTCAGCCACTCCACCGCGCCGATGGCGATGAAGATCAGCAGGATGTTCGACCCGAAGGTCACCATCAGCAGGATGACGAAGAAGATGAAAGGCAGCGAATAGAGCACGTCGACGATGCGCATCATCACCTCGTCCACCGCCCCGCCCAGGAAGCCCGCGATCGCGCCCCAGGCCACGCCGATGGCCAACGAGACCAGGGTGGCGACGAGGCCGATGGAGAGCGAGACGCGCAGCCCCATCAAGAGGCGGGCGAACTGGTCGCGGCCGAGCGCGTCCGTGCCCATGAGGTGGCCGTGGACCAGCGGGGCGACCCAGACGTCCTGCTTGTCGATGGCGTCGTAGGCATAGGGCACGAAGAAGGGGCCGAGGGTCGCGGCCAGCACCAGGAAGGCCAGCAGGGCCATGCCGCTGACCGCCGCGCGGTTGCGCAGCAGGCGGCGCAGCGCGTCCTCCCAGAGGCTGCGCCCCTTGACGGACTGCTGCATCAGCTCCGCGCCGCGCCGCGAGCCAGGGGCCAGGAGGGGCGCGCTCAAGACAGCCTCACCCGCGGATCGAGCGTCGCATAGAGCAGGTCCGCCACGAGGTTCAGGAACAGGATCAGCGCGGCGTAGAAGATCACCATGCCCATGACGACGGTGTAGTCGCGCTGCAGGGCGCTGATGACGAAGAACCTGCCCAGGCCGGGCAGGTTGAAGATCTTCTCCACCACCAGCGAGCCGGTCAGAAGGCCGGCGCAGGCCGGGCCCAGATAGCTGACCAGGGGCAGCAGGGCCGCGCGCAGGGCGTGACGGCGCACGATCAGCGAGATCGGCAGCCCCTTGGCGCGGGCCGTACGCACATAGTTGGACTGCAAGACTTCGATCATGCCGGCGCGGGTCAGGCGCGAGATGATCGCCACCTGCGGCAGGGCCAGCACGATCACCGGCAGCACCAGGTTCTGGATCGCGCCGCCGTTCCAACCCCCGTTCGGCAGCAGTTGCAGGATCGAGCCGAACACCAGGATCAGGATCGGCGCGGTCACGAAGGTCGGGATGCAGACCCCGACGATGGCGACCCCCATGACCCCGAAGTCGATCCAGCCGTTCTGGCGCAGCGCCGCCAGCACCCCCAGCGACATGCCGACCATCGCCGCCAGGCTGATCGCCGAGCCGCCGAGCACGAAGCTGACCTTCCAGTTCTCGCCCAGGATCTGCAGGACGGACTTGTCCTTGTATTTCAGCGAGGGTCCGAAGTCGCCCTTCGCGACTCCTCCG
>CAMFHW010000570.1 GCA_945952175.1 uncultured Phenylobacterium sp.
CTACAAGGACGACCCGGTGCTCGGCCCCGCCTTCGCCCGCGGCCTGACCACCGAGACCATGGCCAAGATCGCCATGAACGACCTGGCCGCCGACCCGGCCACCGCCGCCATGACCGGCCAGGGCGCCCAGCCCGCCACCGTCCAGGCCTATCAGCGCCAGGGCGAAGCCGCCGCCCGCAAGCTGGGCGCCACCGTCGCCGGCTTCATGCGCGAGCCCGCCGGCCCGCAGATCGCCGCCATCAGCCTCGACGGCTTCGACACCCACGCCAACCAGGGCGCCGCCACCGGCCAGCTCGCCGGCCGCCTGGCCTATCTCGACGCCGTGCTCGACGGCATCCACACCGGCCTCGGCCCCGACTGGAAGGACACGGTGATCGTGGTCGCCACCGAGTTCGGCCGCACGGCGCGGATCAACGGCACCGCCGGCACCGACCACGGCACCGGCTCCACCGCCCTGCTGCTCGGCGGTGCCTTGAAGGCCGGCGGCATCGTCGGCGACTGGCCGACGCTCAAGACGTCCGCCCTGTTCGAGAACCGCGACCTCGCGCCCACCCTCGACATGCGCGGCCTGTTCAAAGGCGTGCTCGCCGAGCATCTCGGCGTCGACCGCCGCGCCCTCGACGCCGAGGTCTTCCCCGAGAGCGCCCAGGTCCGCCCGGTCGCGAGCCTGGTCTAGCCCGCGCCCAGCACCGCCATCACCCGCTCGCGCGCGCCTTCCACGCCCGCATCACCCAGGGTCTCGAACGCCGGAACCCCGTCCGGCAGGCTCACCCACGGATGCCGCGAGCGGATGAAGTAGTGCGCCTGGGGCCGGAGCCTTTCGCCCTCGTCCAGCACGCCCACCCCGACGAAGGCCATCTTCTCCCCGAACTTCGGCAGGAACGACCAGACCACCAGCCCGCACTGGCCGCAGCGGCGGTCCCTCGCCCCGTCCGCCCCCTCGAACAGCTGAGGCTCGCCCGCCAGCACCTCCAGCCGGTCGGTCTCGATCATGGCGTTGATCCGGAAGGCCGAGCCGCTCACCTTCTGGCAGGTCCGGCAATGGCAGGCGTGGGTCACGATCGGCGCCGCCGTCATGCGAAACCTCACAGCGCCGCACAGGCAACCGCCTTCGAGCGGAATGAAGGTCATGGGTGAACTCCTCGGTGGAACGACGCCCCTGGTCGCCCCTCGCCCCCGCCTTTCGACAACCCGCTCGAAAAAATCGTACCCATGTCGAATTGAGGCCGCGCCGGACGACCAGTCGCATCCAGCGCCCACACCAGGAGTTCCGGCATGCGCTATCTCTGCCTCGTCTATTTCGTCCCCGGCGTCACCGGCACGCTCAGCCCCGAGGACCGCGCCGCCCTCGACCGAGACTCCGGCGGCTATGACGTCGAGCTCGACGCCCGCGGCCACCTGATCTGCGCAGAGGCCCTACGCCCGGTCGCCGACGCCGTCACCGTCCGGGTCCGCGACGGCCAGGTCACCACCACCGACGGCCCCTTCGCCGAGACCCGCGAGGTCCTGGGCGGCTTCATCCTCATCGAGGCCCGCGACCTCGCCGAGGCCGTCACCCTCGCCGCCGGCATCCCGCTCGCCAAGTACGGCTCGGTCGAGGTCCGCCCGATCATGGTCTTCGACGCCCCCAGAATCGGGCTGTGAGCACCGGAGACGCCGACGCCCGCGCGGCCCTGGAGGCGGCCTACCGCACCGAGGCGCGGCGGGTGCTCGCCACCCTGGTCCGCCTGCTGGGCGGCTTCGAGCCGGCGGAGGAGGCCCTGCACGAGGCCTTCGCCGCGGCCGCCGCCCAGTGGCCGCGCGAGGGCGTCCCGGCCAATCCCTATTCCTGGCTGGTCTCCACCGGCCGCTTCCGCACCATCGACCGCTGGCGCCGCCAGGCCCGCCTCACCGGCGTCCTGCCCGACCTCGCCACCCTGGCCGAACCGCCGCCCGAGCCCGCCGCCCCGGAGACCCTGGCCGACGACGAACTGCGCCTGATCTTCATCTGCTGCCACCCGGCCCTGCCGCCGGACGCGCGCGTCGCGCTCACCCTGCGCGAGGTCGCCGGCCTGACCACCGAGGAGATCGCCCGCGCCTATCTCGCGCCCGCCCCCACCATCGCCCAGCGCATCGTCCGCGCGAAGGCGAGGATCCGCGACGAGGCCCTGCCCTACGAGGTCCCCGGCCGCGCCGACCTGCCCGCCCGCCTCGAGAGCGTGCTCCAGGTCCTCTACCTGATCTTCAACGAGGGCTACGCAGCCACCTCGGGACCGGACCTCACCCGCGCCGACCTCAGCGCCGAGGCCATCCGCCTGGCGCGCCTCGTCAACGGCCTGCTCGACGAGCCCGAGGCCAAGGGCCTGCTCGCCCTCATGCTGCTGCACGAGAGCCGCCGCCCGGCCCGCCTCGATGCCGCCGGCGACATCGTCCTGCTGGAGGACCAGGACCGCCGCCTCTGGGACGGCGGCCGGATCGCCGAGGCCCGCGGCCTGATCGAGGCCGCCATGGCCGGCCGCCGCATCGGCCCCTATCTGCTCCAGGCCGCCATCGCCGCGGTCCATGCCGACGCCCCCAGCCTGGAGACCACCGACTGGGGCCAGATCGTCGGCCTCTATGACCTGCTTCTGCGCATCGAGCCCTCGCCGGTCATCGCGCTGAGCCGCGCCGCCGCCGTCGGCCTGCGCGACGGCCCGGCCGCCGGTCTCGCCGCCGTCGACGCCGCCATCGCCACCGGCAAGCTCGACGCCTACCACCTGGCCCACGCCGCGCGCGCCGAACTGCATCGTCAACTGGGCAATAC
>CAMFHW010000571.1 GCA_945952175.1 uncultured Phenylobacterium sp.
GATAAATCCGGACATTGGGTGTCAGTCATAGGGGGTTAGACCCGCGGCCCTGAACCGACAGGAGCCGACATGACCCCTCTCCACCTCGACCGCCGCCTGCTGTTGACCCTGGCCGCCGGGCTCGGCGCGGGCGGCCCGGCCCTGGCCGAGACCACGGCCAAAGGAGCCCCGCCCGTGACCCAGACCTCGCGCCACGCCTTCGACTTCAACACCGGCGACTGGATCGTCACCAATCGACGCCTGAAGCGGCGCGGGGGAGGCTCCGACGACTGGGAGGTGTTCGCCTCGACCGAGCGCGCCACCCTCTATCTCGACGGCATGTGCAGCGTCGACGAGAGCGACTTCGCGTCCAAGGGCTTCAAAGGCATGACCTTCCGGCTCTACAGCCCGGAGAAGGACGAGTGGTCGATCTGGTGGATCACCAACAAGGACGGCCGCCTGCAGCCGCCGGTGTTCGGTCGGTTCGAGGGGACCCGCGGGACCTTCCATGGCGACGACGAGGACGACGGCCGCCCGGTGAAGGTGGCCTTCGACTGGCGCACCGACGATCCGAACAATCCGCGCTGGAGCCAGGCCTTCTCCTATGACGGGGGCAAGACCTGGGAGACCAACTGGATCATGGAATTCCGCCGGCCCTGACCGGTGAAGTGGTCCCGCTCGAGGTCCGAAAGCGGCGCCCGCGCCGGACCGGGATCGTGCCTACACAAAGGCGCGCCGCCTTCTTCAGGAACAACACCATGACGTCACAGAAACGCCTGCTGGCCTGCGCGATCGCCGCGGGCCTCGCTCTCCTGCCGCCCGCCATGGCCAGCGCCGAGACCGCGCCCCGCGATGGTTCGCACGACTTCGATTTCCTGATCGGGGCCTGGAAGGCGCATGTCCGCCGGCTGCCGGAGCGGCTGGTCGGGTCGAACGCCTGGATCGAATATGACGGGACCTCGATCCACCGGAAGGTGCTCGACAGCAACGCCAATCTCGAGGACTTCGACGTCGAGACCGCCGACAAGTCCAAGGCGATCCACGCCGAGACCCTGCGGCTCTACAATCCGGCGTCGGGGCAGTGGAGCATCTACCTGCTCGACCTGGCCAAGGGCACGCTGGGCCTGCCGCCGGTGGTCGGCCGTTTCACCGACGGGCGCGGCGAGTTCTTCGACCAGGAGGAGTACAAGGGCCGCATGATCCTGGTGCGCTACCAGTGGACCCATAGCGGCGCCGACAAGGCGCTGATGCAGCAATCCTTCTCCGACGATGGGGGCAAGACCTGGGAGGTGAACTGGATCTGCGAGCTGACGCGGACCGGTCCCTGACCCTGGGTGACGCCGGCGTCATTTTTTGCCTGAACAGCGTCCGGATGGTCTTGCCTGGGCCGTCCGGACTTGTAAGGTCCCGCCCCAACTAAACACTGTTAAGGGACGGGACGGCCATGGACCGCTTCGACTACATCATCATCGGCGCGGGCTCGGCCGGATGCGTCTTGGCGGCCCGGCTCACCGAGGATCCGAGCGTGAAGGTCCTGCTGCTGGAAGCCGGGACCAAGGACAATTCGCTGATGGTGCGGATGCCGGCCGGGGTCGGCCAGCTGCTGCCCACCAAGAATACCTACAACTGGGGCTTCTGGACCGAGGAGGAGCCCAACCTCGAGAACCGCAAGATGTGGTGGCCGCGGGGCAAGGGTTGGGGCGGCTCGTCCTCGATCAACGGCATGATCTATATCCGCGGCCATGCGCGCGACTACGACCAGTGGCGCCAGATGGGCCTGGAGGGCTGGGCCTACAAGGACGTGCTGCCCTACTTCAAGCGCTCCGAGAGCCTCGAAGGCGGCGGCGACCAATGGCACGGCGGTTCCGGCCCGCTGAAGGTCTCCAAGGCCTCCGACCCGAACCCGATCTATAAGGCGACCATCGAGGCGGGCCGTCAGGCGGGATTCAAGGTCACCAGCGATTTCAACGGTTTCCAGCAGGAAGGTTGGGGGCCGTATCAACTCACCATCCATGACGGCGAGCGCTGGAGCGCGGCGCGGGGCTATCTGCATCCGGCGCTCAACCGCCCGAATCTGACCTGCGTCACCGACGCGCGGACCACCCGCATCCTCGTCGAGAACGGCAAGGCGGTCGGCGTCGAATATGCCGACGAGAAGACCAAGACCCGCAAGACGGCCCAGGCCGGGCGCGAGGTGCTGCTGTGCGCCGGCGCCGTGCAGTCGCCGCAGATCCTGCAGCTGTCGGGGATCGGCGATCCGGAGGAACTCGCCAGGCACGGCATCGCGGTGGTCCATCCACTGAAGGGGGTGGGCCAGAACCTGCAGGACCACCTCGACGTGACCATGTCCTGGGAGTGCCCGCAGCCGATCACGATCTTCTCGCAGCGCAAGGGCATCAAGACGCTGTTCGTCGGCCTGAACTACATGCTGTTCAAGCAGGGGATCGGGCGGCGGCAGTTCCTGGAATCGGGCGCCTTCCTGAAGTCGCGGCCGGATCTCGACCGGCCCGACCTGCAGATCCACTGCGTGCTGGCCGTGATGCAGAACCACGGCAAGACCCAGGTCCAGAAGGACGGCTTCACCTTCCACGTCTGCCAGCTGCGGCCCGAGAGCCGCGGGCGGGTGGGCCTGAAGTCGGCCGATCCGTTCGAGGATCCGGCGATCCACGCCAACTACCTGGCGACCGAGGAAGACCGTCGCGCCCTGCGCGAGCTGTCTCTTATACACATCTGACGCTGCCGACGACTCCTTACGTGTGTAGATCTCGGTGGTCGCCGTATCACTAAAAAAAGACACTTGCT
>CAMFHW010000572.1 GCA_945952175.1 uncultured Phenylobacterium sp.
GGTCTGGATCGTCTCGGCTGGCGCACGGTCACGGCTCGCGGCCCCTATGCCGCCCTCGCCGCCCTGGGCGATCTCGCCGTCGAGGCCGCGATCATCGATCTCGCCAGCGGCGGCCATGAGGCGCTGAGCCTCGCCAAGCGCCTGCGCGCCGCCTGCGCCCCGCGCCGCCTGCCCATCGTCGCCATCGGTGATCCGGACCCCGCGCTCGAGGCCTATGGCTTCGACCTCGTGCTCGCCCCGCCCGTCCATCCGGCCCAGCTCGTCCTGCGCCTGGAGACCCTGGTGCGCATGGCGGTCGCCGAGGAAGAGTTCGAGCTGCGGCAGGAGACTTTCGCCGAGCGCGGCCGCCGGCTGGAGAACCCGGACATCGATCCGAGCCCGTTCAAGGTTCTGGCGATCGGCGAGCCGGCGCCGCAGTTCCTGGCGCTGTCGAACGCGCTGGCCCGCTCCGGGGCGGAGGTGGTCGGCGCCTTCACCGCCTATACCGCCTTCGATTACCTGCATGAACGGCCGTTCGACGCCGTCGTGCTCTGGGCCGGCGACAACAGCCAGGAGGCGCTCTCCATCGCCGCGGGCATGCGCCGCAACACCCGCCTCTACCACACGCCCGCCCTGCTCTACATGCGGCAGGAGAGCTATGTGACCATGTCGGAGGCCTATCATCGGGGCGTCTCCGACGTGGCCTCGCCCGAGACGCCGGAGACCGAGACCGCCAAGCGCGTCATCGAGCTCGCCCGCAGCTACCGGCGCCAGACCGCCATCCGCAAGGCCCTGGAGCACGCCCGCTCCTCCGGCCTCATGGACGCCGCGACCGGCCTCTTCACCCGCGACCTGTTCGCGGCCCACCTCGGCCGCCTGGCCCAGGGCTCACGCCTGCGCAACCGGCCGCTGTCGGTCTGCGTGCTGAAGGTCGCCGACCGACCCGAGGTGGTGCTCGCCCGACGCTCGGCCTGGCTGGACCGCGCCATCCCCCAGATCGGCTCGATGGTCAGCCGCCTGGTCCGCGTCGAGGACACGGCCGCGCGGCTGGGGCCTGAGGTCTTCGCTCTGGCCCTGCCCGCCACGCCCCAGGCCTCGGCCCGCGCCGCCGGCGAGCGGATCGCCGCCGTCATCGGCTGCACGGCGTTCGAGGCCGGAGACGGTCGGGCGCCATTTGTGGTAGAGTTCGACATCGGCGTGGCCGAGGTCGGCGCCGCTGAAGGGGTCGGCAAGGCCCTTGAGCAGGCCGCGGCAAGGGCGCAGCAGCAAGCGAGCTGACATCATGGGCGGACAATCGGGAGGCATTTGGCCTGCCCTGCTCCCCTTGGTCTTCATTGGCATCGCCCTGGTGCGGGGCGCGCGGGCCCGCAGCCTGAAGATCGAGTCCCTCTGGATCATGCCGCTGATCATGCTCTTGCTGATCGGCTTGGCTCTGAGCCAGCAGGCTGCCCCGTCGCTTCTCGGCATGGTGTCGGACCTGGCGGCCTTGGCGCTCGGCGCGCTGCTCGGCTGGTGGCGCGGCCGCTCGACCAACATCACCATCGATCCTGAGACCCACGCCCTCACCAGCCAGGCCTCGACGGCGGGCCTCGTCCTGATCGGCGGCGTCTTCGCCCTACGCGCGGGCCTGCGCATGTACGCCACGGCCCATGCCGGTGAGCTTCACACTTCGGTGGCCGAGATCACCGACGCCTTCCTGGTGCTCGCCGTGGGCCTGGTCTGCGCCCAGCGCCTGGAAATCTGGCTGCGCGCCAGCCGCATGCTCGCCGAAGCCCGGGCCAACCGGCTGTGACCGCGCCCTGGATCCGCGTCAGCAAGCTGCATGACGGCCGCCTGGGGCGCGACGTCGCGGCCCTGCGGCCGACCCACATCGTCTCCCTGCTCGATCCATCGCTCGCGCCGGAGAAGGTCCCGCTCTTCGAACCCGGCCCGCAGACCTTTCAACGCAGCTTCTTCGACGTCGAGGACGAGACCGCCAGCGGGCCCGTGCGCAAGGTCGTCGGCGAGTTGCTGGACTTCCTCCACGCCTGGTCGGCGAAAGCGGCCGACGCGCGCCTGCTCACCCACTGCCACATGGGCGCGAGCCGCAGCACGGCCGCCGCCTATCTCGCCTTCGCCGTCCATGCCGGTCTCGGCGCCGAGGGGCGGGCTTTCGAACGCTTCCTGGCCGCCACCAACAAGCCCTGGCCCAATCGCCGTATGGTCGCCCTCGCCGACGATATCCTGGGCCGAGACGGCGCGCTCGTGGCGCCCCTGGACGGCTATCGCGACGCCTTCCCGACCCGGATCGAGGCTTACCGCCGGCTCAACGCCAAGCGCGGCGTTTTTCGCTAGGCCGCGATCTTCGCCAGCTCTGCGAGAATCCGCTCGGCCGCGCCCAGGCGCTGCTCCGGGGTTTCCCACTCGCCCTTGACCACGACCTTGTTGTCGGGTCGCACGCGCCAGGCCACCTGGTTCTTCTGCACGAACTGGATCAGGCCCATCGGGTTCTTGAACTCGTCGCCGCGGAAGGTGACCACGGCGCCCTTCGGCCCGACGTCGATCTTGGCGACATTGGCCTCGCGACAGAGCCCCTTGATCGCCACGACCTTCAGCAGCTGCGCCGCCTCGGGCGGCAGCGGGCCGAAACGGTCGATCAGCTCGGCGGCGAGGGCTTCGCGATCGGTCGACTTCTCGGCGTCGGAGAGGCGCCGATAGAGCGCCAGGCGCACGTTCAGGTCCGGCACATATTCTTCCGGGATCAGCACGGCCGCGCCGGTGTTGATCTGCGGCGACCAGCCGCGGTCGGTCGGC
>CAMFHW010000573.1 GCA_945952175.1 uncultured Phenylobacterium sp.
CCGCCGTGCGCATCGCCGGCGACGTCGCCGGCGGCGTCCTGGTCGACGCCCCGCCGCCGGACCTGGATCCCAAGGATCCCGACGAGGACAAGGACGGGATCCCCGACGCCCAGGAGACCACCGGCACGATCAGCGCCTATGGCGGCGCGCCTGCCCTGCTGATGGGCTCGGCCTCGCGCGACATCCATGTGGGCGTGGTCGGGACCGGCGCCGACGCCTACGGCCTGGTGATCAAGGGGGTCGTCCAGTCGGCCGGCGTCTATGACGGTGTCGCCGCCACCGGGCTGCGGATCGGCGGCCTGGGCGGGGCCGTGAAGATCGACAACGGGGTGCGGATCACGGGCTCGGTCACCGCCGCGGCGGCCAAGGCCGATGCGACCGCGCTGTGGTTCGGGGCCGGCGCGGCGGCGCCCAGCCTGGTCAACGCCGGGACGATCAAGGCCCAGGCCAGCGCCAGCGACGCCGTCAATGTCCGCGCCGTGCGGATCGACGCCGGCGCGTCCGTGACCAGCCTCAACAACACCGGCGCCATCTCCGCCGCCATCACCGGCGGCAAGGGCGTCGCCACCGCCGTCCTCGACGCCTCTGGCTCGCTGCGCACCATCACCAACACCAACCAGATCGCCGCCGTCTTCGCCCCGCCCACCGGGACCACCGTCACCGGCCAGGCGATCGCGCTCGACCTGCGCGCCAACACCGCCGGCGTCACGGTCAGCCAGCAGGCCAACAGCGCCTCGACCATCACCCCGGCCATCGTCGGCGACGTGCTGTTCGGCTCCGGCGCCGCCCGGCTCGACCTCCTGGCCGGAACCCTGGACGGCGCCGTCGCCTTCGGCGCGGGCGCCGACGCGCTCAAGATCGATGGCGGCGCGAAAATGACCGGCGCGCTCACCGACGCCGGCGGCGGCCTGACCGTCGATATCGTCAAGGGCCGGCTCACCGCCACCAACGCCCAGGCCGTGGCGCTCACCAGCCTGAACCTCGGCGCCAACGGCGAACTGGTCATGACCCTCGATCCCGCCCAGGCCAAGGCCACCCGCTTCGACGTCCAGGGCGCGGCCAACATCGCCGCCGGCGCCAAGCTCGGCCTGCGGTTCGTCAGTAAGCTGACGGATCCGGCAAGCTTCACCCTGATCAAGGCCGGCTCGCTCAGTTCGGCGAGCCTCGACCAGAGCCTGCTGGGCTCCACGCCCTGGCTCTACAAGGCGACCCTGCGGATGGACGCGCCGACCAGCTCGATCATCGCCGACGTGCGCCGCCGCACCGCCGCCGAAGCGGGCCTGAACGCCGCCGAGGCCTCCGCCTTCGACGCCGTCTTCGCCAATTTCGACCGAGACGCCGCCGTGCGCGACGCCCTGATGTCGAAGACCGACGAGGCGAGCTTCGCGGCGCTCTACGACCAGCTCCTGCCCGACCATTCGGGCGGCCTGTTCCAGACCATGGCCCAGGCGGCGACCGCCGCTGGCCGCGCGCTCGACGACGGCGACGGCAGGATGCCGATGACCCAGCCCCGCGCCTGGACCCAGGAAATCGCCTTCATGACCAAGCGCGACGCGGGCCGGGGCTCCAGCTACGACTCGACCGGCTTCGGCCTGGCCGGCGGCGTCGAGGCCGCCAGCGCCCTCGGCGTCCTGGGCGTCCAGGCCAATTTCGTCACGGTCGATGTCGACGAGAAGGGCTCCGCCGCCTCGGAGTCCCTCAATGGCTCGGCCTTCGCGGCGGGCGGCTATTGGCGGGCCCAGAGCGGGCCGCTGCGGGCGGCGTTCGGCGCGACCGGCGGCTATGCCTGGATGAAGTCCGAGCGGGCCGTGGTCGACCAGGCCGCCGGCCTCAACCGCACCTCCAAGTCGGACTGGAGCGGCTGGACGGCCGCCATGCACGGCAGCCTCAGCTGGCAGGTGGGCTCGGACAAGCTCTACGCCCGGCCCCAGGTCACCGCCGACTACTTCTGGTTCCGCGAGGACGCCCGCAAGGAGAGCGGCGGCGGCGCGGCCATCGACCTGGCCATCGACAAGCGGACCAGCTCGGAACTCGACGCCTTCGTCGGCGTCGCCATCGGCGCGCAGTGGGGTGAGGAGAGCGCCCTCACCTGGACGCCGGAGGTGACCATCGGCTGGCGTGGAGCAGCCGGCGACGGGGCGGGCGCCACGACCGCCCGCTTCGTCGCCGGTGGACCCGCCTTCCACGTGGCGGCGCCGGACATGGAAGGCGGCGGCGGCGTGATCCGGCTCGCCCTGCGCGGCCAGGGCGAATATTTCGACGTCGCCATGGAGGCCGGCGCCGAACAGCGGGACGGCTTCGAGGCCTATGACGCGCGCCTCGTCGCCCGGCTGACCTTCTGACGGCGTCGCCATGGCCGCGGCGGACCTGATCGTCGGGATCGCCGCCGTTCTGGCGGGGCTGGCCAGCCTGGTCCGCCAGGGTGTCCCGATGCGGGCCCGCTGGCGGCTCTGGGCGGCGGCCGGGGTGGAGGCCGCCGTGCTCGTCACGGTCGCGGCCCTGGCGGCCTTCCGCCACTCCGCCCTGCTCGACACCCCGCTCGGCGTGGTCGCCGCCTTCAGCGCCTGGGAGCTGGCCCTGAGCCTGCTCGGGCTCTGGTGTGTGGGCCGGCGGCGGTCTTGCGGCTGGGGGTAGCCTCCACCCGGACGTCATCGCCGGCCTCGCGCCAGCGACCCATACGCGTCGGGGCCTCAGGCAAACCTCCCGCGACAGGGATCATGGGCTGTCTCTTATACACATCTCCGAGCCCACGAGACAAGAGGCAATCTC
>CAMFHW010000574.1 GCA_945952175.1 uncultured Phenylobacterium sp.
GAGGCGGGAGATGTCGGGTCCGCCAGCCAGGGGCGGCAGTAGGTGGGCGAACTGGGGGAGGTACATATAGGCGGCGGGCCGTCCACCCGGACAGGCCATGGCCTCGGCATAGGGCGAGGCGCCGTGAGCCACGCGCCAGGCGCCGCAGAGCACGGCGTCGAGGTCGTTGAACCACCAGCCGTGGGTCATCCAACGCGCCACGAAGCCCGCCAGCATCGGCACGGCGAACAGCGCGACCAGCAGCAGGCCTTCGCGGGAATCTCGCCGGTCGCGGGTCACAGGCCTGCTCAGTTGCCCGTCCGGTCTGGCCGGACGGCGGCACTGTGCGACCGACCGATTGCCATGGCCTTACCGGCGGGCCGATCCCTCGGTCGCCGGACGCGGGCCCCAGGCAGGCCAAGCCGCCCGCGTCGCCCGGACGGTCCGCGCCGCCGCCCAGATCACCCATAGCGCCAGCAG
Organism: uncultured Phenylobacterium sp.; assembly: GCA_945952175.1. Taxonomy (GTDB): domain Bacteria; phylum Pseudomonadota; class Alphaproteobacteria; order Caulobacterales; family Caulobacteraceae; genus Phenylobacterium. Next base: position 460 of record CAMFHW010000574.1, read on the forward strand.
GCCCGGGCCCAGCCGGATCGCCAGCACCTTCTGCTCCGCCACGCCCAGGAGCAAGGTCAGGATGCAGATGGCGAAGCCGGCCCGTCGCAGGCGCGGATCGCCGCCGGCCACGATCGCCAGGCCGGGCGCCATCATCACCAAGTCGTAGTCCATCAGGCGCGGATCGCAGAGCTGGGCGAGCGCGATGGCGACCAACAGGCGCTGGGTTCGGTCCAGGGCGCGGGTCTCCACCAGGATCAGGCCGGCCAGGGAGATCAGGGCGGCGAAGGCGAGCCACAGACTGACCGCGAGGGGCTGGCCGGCGCGCAGACCGAAGCGGGCCAGGAGGTCGAGCAGGCCGACACCTGTCTGCTGGCCGACCACCACCGCGTCGAGAGCGCCGCGCCATTCCGAAAGGGCCGAGCCGCCGGTGGCGGCGACTATCGCGGCGAGCACGACGGCGCCGGCCAGTGAGGCCGCCAGCCACAGCGCGCGACGCCCCAGGGGCGCGTCGGCATAGGCGAAGACCAGGAGGTAGGTGAGATAGACCGGCTTGATCAGGGCGACGGCGAGGATGGCGACGCCCAGCAGGAACGGCGAGCCGGCCAGGCCCGCGGCCAGGACCAGGGCGTGGCTGGGGGTCGCGAGGTTGCCGCAGGCCACCGCGCTGCCGGCGCAGAGCGACAGGAACGGCGCACGCTCGGCGGTCGAGGCGCCGGGCGTGCGCCTGAGGAACAGGGTCCAGAACAGCCACGCCGTGACCACCGCATAGGCCAGGCCGTAGACGAGCCGCAGAGTCGAAACGTCGGGCCCGCCAGCGAACGGCGCGAGCGCCCAGGCGAGCTGGGGCGCATAGACATAGGCCGCGGGACGCCCGCCGGGGCAGGCGAGATCCTGGGCATAGGGCGAGGCGTGGTGGGCGACGCGCCAGGCGGCGCAGGCGACGGCGTCGAAGTCGTTCAGCCACCACCGCCCCTTGATCGCCCGCCCGGCCAGTCCGAGCAGGGCCGGCAGCCCGAACAGCAGCAGGCGGTCCGTGGCGGGCGACAACCGCCTCATGCCCGCTCCTCGCCGGACTGCAGGGCCAGGAGGCCGCCACCGGCCAGGACCCCCGCCAAGAGCAGGGTCGCCAGCGGCGTCGTCAGGGACGAGAGGTCGACGAGGTTGCCGATCAGGGCCAGGCCGCAGGCGGTGGCCACCGCGCCCGCCGCCCAGCGGCCTGCCTGCGGCCGGAAGGTCGCGACGGCCTGGGCGCAGGCCAGGAGGCCAGGGCCGAGCAGGAACAGGTCCTCGCTCATCAGCCGCGGATTGGCGAGCACGGCGCAGGCGAAGCCAAGCCACAGGCGGGCCTCGTCGTCGAGGCGGCCGCGCTCGGCCACCGCCAGCCCGCAGAGGGTGACGCAGAGCGCCCAGGCCATGGCGGCCAGGGCGCCCGCCGGGCCGGCGGCCGAGACGCCCAGCAGGCCCATCCAGCCGAACAGGCCCTCGCCCGGGGTCACCTGGTAGACGAAGTGGCCGAGGAGGTCGCGCCAGGCCTGGAACAGCGGTCCGCCGTGCAGGGCGAACAGGGCCATGGGGGCGAGCCCGGCCCCGGCGGCGACGGCGCATGCCAGGCCGCGCCAGGCGAGGCTGCGGCGCATCAGGACGATCACCGCCACATAGGTCAGCAGGACCGGCTTGATCGCGGCCGCCGCGGCGATGGCGGCGACCAGCAGCCAGGGTGCGCGCTTGAGGGCGAGGCCGGCCGCCGCGATGGCCGCCTGGGCCGGCAGGGCCACATTTCCGGTGCTGACCGCGCTGCCGATGATGAAGCTGAGGAAGGCGGCGCGCGGTTCCTGCCCGCCGGGCGTGGCGCGCCGCAGGGTCAGGAGCCAGACCAGGAAGCCGATCGCGGCGATGAAGAGCGCGACATAGAGGGCGAAGAGGCCGCCCTCCCCCGCCAGGCGCGTCAATCCGGCCGCCAGCCGCGCGATCCAGGGGCCGTAGACGAAGGCGGCCGCCTGCGGGTCGGCGCAGGGAGTCGGCGAATAGAGCGCCTGTCCGTCCGCATAACGCTGGGCCCCGCAGGCCACGGCGCGGTAGTCGGGGAACCAGACCCTGCCCCGCAGCGCCCGGCCGACGAGGCCGCTCCACAGCGGGGCCGCATAGAGGACGTGGCGCAGGATCGGCGGCCAGCTTCCCCAGTCCAGCGGGGTCGAGGCGGGGCGCGCGGGCGAAAGGGGGCTTGCGGCGCGCGCCGGGGACGCGCGTCGTTCGAGGGCGGGCATGTGGCGACCTGTCTCTTATACACATCTCCGAGCCCACGAGACAAGAGGCAATATCGTAT
>CAMFHW010000575.1 GCA_945952175.1 uncultured Phenylobacterium sp.
GCAGGGGGCGCGGGTTCATCGCGGGGTGCGACGGTGTTGGCCTGTGGGCGTATGGGATCCAAACGGGGCGGTGGGGGGAGTGCGTCGACTGGGCCCCGTTCGACTTCAAGGCCGAGGTGCGCCGCCAGGTCGAAGGCGAGAAGGTCTATGCTGCGGTCCCGTAGGTGTGGATGGTCGCCAGCACCTTGAAATCGACATCGGCGACGAAGGCGAACCCCAGCTCGGCCTTCACGACGATCCGGTCCATGTCCCAATCCATCGCGCTGGTCCAGTCCTCGACATGCTCGATCGGCGGCCCGAGATCGGCGGGGTCGGTGCGGCCCGGAACGGGCTTGGCGGCCCCGAGGATGGTCTGCAGGAACTCGCCCATGCTGTCCGACCACATGAAGGCGAGATCGATCCCGGACGTGTCGTAGAACACCACCTCACCCACATTGCTGTAGGAGGCCTGCGAGGCGACGATCGCGCGATAGATCGCCGTCCCCATGTCGTAGGCGTCGCGGAACTGCTTGAGATTGTTGAGTTCTACCGCGGTCGGCTCCACGGTCTTCGGAACCCCCGGGGGCGGCGCGCCACCGGCGAACATCCCCGATGCGCCCAAGATGTCGACGAAACGCTTCAGGTCAGGATTCCCGGCCAGGATCTCCGGCAGGGCCAGCCCCGGCTTAAGCTGCGCGTGGATGTGCAGGAACGCCAGGAGCTCATCGACCGACCGCGGATCGAAGGTCTTGACCGCCACGATGCCGGCGTCGACGTGGAAGGCCTCGGCGTTGGGCTCGCGCACGATCGTGGCGAGGAACATGTCGGTTCCCCAGATTTCCCGGCTCGAAAACACGACCGTGTCGTTGTCGCTGTAGAGGGCGGGGTGCAGCCAGACGAGCGTCGGCTCTGGCGCGACCCCGCCTACGCTGATCGCGCGGCGATGCACCAGGAACGCCAGAAAGATCTCGGTATGCCGGATGGAGTCCCAAATATCCCCGCCCGAGACCGGATGGGTCCCCGGCCCCGTCGTGCCGGTGCGGATGGCGGGATAGGCGCTGTAGGTGAGCAGGCCGAACTGCGCCTTGCCCGGCAGGGGCTCGTAGAGGAAGGGCGCGGTGTCGGGGTAGCCGCCGTTGAAGAACTTCTCCAGGTAGTCGACGATCAGCTGGCGTTGCAGCCGGATCGCGAACCCCGAGATCTGCACCTGCTTGGCGTTCCACGGCGGCAGCAACTGCTGGGTCGCGAACGACTCGATGAACTGGGTCATGACGGCCGCCGCGGCCCGAAGAAGCCGGCCCAGGGCCGCAGCCAAGGCGCCACGAGATCGCTGGTCGCGCGAGTCGGCGGAAGTCCATCACCACGATCGACCGAGAAGGTGTGCAGCGTTCGCATCTGGTCGAAGTCGATCGTGGCGTTGAACCGGTAGGCCGCGATCGGGCTGAGCGTGCGCGACACGTCTCCGATCGGACCCGACGGCGGCGTCGGCGGGAGCCGGATGAAATGCGTGATGTCCTGGAAGCTGGCCTGGTTGTGGAGGCGGATCTCCACGTCCAACTCCTTGTAGAAGCGAAAATTCGTGATGCCGGAATACTTCGTCCGGCAGCCGATCAGGGCCTGGTAGATCGCCCGGTCAGGCTGTTCGGCGTCTCGAAACTGCTTCAGGGAAACGGTCTGCATGGTCGTGGGCACGAGGCCGGAGGACATTCCGTCGATCATGTCGGCCGCGGTCGCAGCGCGCTCGATGAGGTCGCTGAACACCGGACTGCGGAACAGGGTCCACAACGAGCTCTCGCGAGGCGACCCCCGGAACGTCGGCGTCGGCGGGCCGGTGGTCACCTCGAGGAACGGCAGCATGCGCTGCACGGCCTGCAGCTGCAGCGGAGCCCAGCCGGGCAATTGGACCTCACCGCGGAAACTGCCTGGATAGATATTCTCGCCGAAAGCGATCTCGGCCCGCAGCTTCTCCAGGCCCAGCATCTCGCGCCCGCAGACGGCGGAGGTCGGATTGCCGACCGTGATGAAGGGCAGCATCCACTCCAGGGTCGAGTTGGTCAGCAGGGTCGCCGGCGTCATCCCGGTGCGCAGGACGGGAATGGCCAGGAACACCTCCTGCTGGCTGACGATCCCCCGCTCCGAGTACTGGGTCTCGCCGCCGATGTTCTCCGGCGTACGCGACGAGGTGATCATGACCGGATAGTCGATCATCAGGAGGAGCGCGTAAGGCCAGGTGGCGACGGCGCTGTACTTGAAGCCGCGCGAGGCGGGGTCGCCCAGGTTGAAGAACTTGTCGCAATAGTCCTGGGCGGCGGCGATCTCCACCTCACAGACGAAGCCGTTCACCGTCACGTCCGGGAAATGGTAGGGCGGCGGCACCTCCTGGCTGGCGGACGATTGAACATAGGGGATCGCCGTCATGCCACCGCCCCCGCCGGCGTCGGCCGGTCTTCAAGGGCCGCGCAGCCCAGGCCGAGGATGAAGTTCGCGCCGAACACGCGTGACGGCGTTTGGAATCCCGCCGTCCAATCGCCTTTCAAGACCCGCCGCACCGCCGCCGTGGCCGTCTCGATACTGACGGTGTAGCCGTCGCGCATCCGTATCCGCACCCGGCTGGCGCGCCGCCAGGGATCGATCGCCTCGGCCACCATGACGAAGGTCGCCTCGCCGCGCGCGCCATCGGTCGGCCCCTCGGGCCAGGCCCGCGCGAGCGCCGCGCCGACGGCGCGCCAAGGCCCGGCGCCGGTGACCGACATCGCCATGCCCGACGCCCGAT
>CAMFHW010000576.1 GCA_945952175.1 uncultured Phenylobacterium sp.
GGGCCGCCGGGCGGCCGAGAAGACCCTGTTCCTGACCCCGGCCGACGGCTGGGTGCCGGCCCCGTCGGCGGTGCTGAAGCCGGACAGCGACCTGGAGATGCTGGGCGCTGGCCTGCGCGAGACGCCGGTGGCGGTGACGACGCCTCTGGACGGCGCGGAGGCCGTGGCCGAGCGCGATCCCGGCCCGCACCCGCACGAAACCGCCCCGACCGCGACCCAGCGCGCCGCCGATGCGGTGAGCGAACGGCTGCAACGCATCTTCCCCGACGACGAGCTTCCGCCCATGCCGGCGCCACCGACCGCGCCGCCGCCGGTCGTCCCGGCCGCCGCCGTTGAAGCGGCGCCCGAACCCGCCAATGACGCGCCGGCAGGCGAGCGTCCGCCGTTGCCGCCACCGGCCTGGCCGACGAGCCTCGGCAATCACGAGCGTCCGCTGGCCCTGACGCCCCCCGTGGGCCAGGACCTGGAGCCCGCGCTCGCGCCCCGCATGCGCGACGCCGACGCGGACGAGGGCCACGCCTTCGATCCGCATCCGCTCGATCTCGCCATGGCCGGAACCGAGCGCGCGCACACGACCGCTCTGGAACCCGTGGCGCAACCCGCCGCCACGCAGGCCGATGACCGCGCGCCGCTCGACTGGCCGCCCCTGGCGGGCCTGGGCGGGCTGGGCCTCGTGCTGTTTGTCGGCGGCCTCGCCTGGTCGGGCGGAGCGCGGGAGAGCGCCGGCGCGTTCAATCCCTGGGTGGTCGGCACGATCGCCTGCCTTGCCGGCGTCGCCTTCATGGGCCTGGCGGCCTATCTGATCCTGGTGAAGCTGGGCCGCATCGAACCGCTGTCCCTGCACGAACCGGAATAGTTCGACCCAAGCATAGTTTGCCCAAGTCTGGGGGGAGTTGGAGAAGGGGCTCGCCGGAATGGCGGGCCCCTTTGTCATTTTCGCCCCCTCGTCGGGATCGGCCGGAAGTGCTAACGGCTGGCCATGATCCCGAACCATGGCCCCTCCCTCGATTTCGGCCTCGGCGAGACCGCCGACGCCATCCGCGAGACCACCGCGCGCTTCGCCGCCGACAAGATCGCGCCGATCGCCGCCGAGATCGACGAGACCAACCACTTCCCGCGCGAGCTGTGGCCGCAGATGGGCGAACTCGGCCTGCACGGCATCACCGTGGAGGAAGAGTTCGGCGGCCTGGGCCTGGGCTATCTGGAGCACGTGGTGGCCATGGAGGAGGTGTCCCGCGCCTCGGCCTCGGTGGGGCTGAGCTACGGGGCGCATTCGAACCTGTGCGTGAACCAGATCCGCCGCTGGGGCAGCGCCGACCAGAAGAAGCGCTACCTGCCGGGCCTGATCAGCGGCGAGCATGTCGGCTCGCTGGCCATGAGCGAGGCCGGCTCCGGCTCCGACGTGGTCTCGATGAGCCTGCGCGCCGAACAGGTGGGCGACCGCTATGTGCTGAACGGAACGAAGTTCTGGATCACCAATGCGCCGCACGCCGACACCCTGGTGGTCTATGCCAAGACCTCGCCGGGCGAGGCCAGCAAGGGCATCACCGCCTTCCTGATCGAGAAGGATTTCAAGGGCTTCAGCGTCTCTCCGAAACTGAACAAGATGGGCATGCGTGGGTCGGACACCGCCGAGCTGGTGTTCGAGAACTGCGAGGTGCCGGAAGAGAACGTCATGGGCCCGCTGAACGGCGGGGTGGGCGTGCTGATGAGCGGGCTCGACTATGAGCGCGCGGTGCTGTCGGCCGGGCCGCTGGGCATCATGCAGGCCTGCCTGGACGTGGTGCTGCCCTATGTCCGCGAGCGCAAGCAGTTCGGAAAGCCGATCGGCTCGTTCCAGCTGATGCAGGGCAAGGTGGCCGACATGTACGTCGCCCTGAACTCGGCGCGGGCCTATGTCTATTCGGTGGCGCGGGCCTGCGACGCCGGCCTGACCACCCGGTTCGACGCGGCGGGCGCGATCCTGATGGCGTCGGAGAACGCGGTGAAGGTGGCGGCCGAGGCGATCCAGGCCCTGGGCGGGGCGGGCTACACCAAGGAGTTTCCCGTCGAGCGGCTGCTGCGCGACGCCAAGCTCTACGACATCGGCGCCGGCACCAACGAAATCCGCCGCTACCTGATCGGGCGCGAGCTGATCGGGGCCTGAGGCGACTGCGACAATTGGTGGGAGTCCGCCGCGGGGCGGCTCGCATTAGGGTCCGCGGCGCGTCGGGAAGCCGACGCAAGCTGGGCTATTTGACCGGGGGTTGGGCCGCCGCCAGCGGCCGGGAGTGGGGTGTCCGCCTATGTCGAGACGGATCGCGTTCGTGCTGATGGCCGCGCTGGGGCTCACCTCGTGCGCCACGATCAAGACCCCGACCTGCGGCGCCGGCGAGCAGCCGATGCGCACGGCCCAACTGTTCTTCGGCCAGAACATCGGCGGCAAGCCCGGGGTGTCCGACGCCGACTTCCGCAGGTTCACCGACGAGGAACTGACCCCGCGTTTCCCGGCCGGCCTGACCGTGCTGGACGGCGGCGGCCAGTGGAAGGGCCATGACGACAAGCTGATCCGCGAGGCGTCCAAGGTGGTGCTGCTGGTCATGCCGTTGCGCGGCGGCGACGTGAACCGCAAGCTCGGCGAGGTGCGGGCGGCCTACAAGACCCGCTTCCACCAGGACTCGGTGATGATGATCGCCCAGAAGGCCTGCGTGGCGTTCTAGCTCCAGTTCCTCCCCCGTTGGGGGAGGGGGACCGCGAAGCGGTGG
>CAMFHW010000577.1 GCA_945952175.1 uncultured Phenylobacterium sp.
GTCTCGTGGGCTCGGAGATGTGTATAAGAGACAGCCCCGATGCGGCGGCGCAGCAGCGGCTGGTCCTTGGGCGGGACGGCCGAGATGTCCTGGCCGAACAGGTGGATCAGGCCCTTGGAGGGCTTGGCCGCCAGGTAGATCAGCTTGAGCAGCGAGCTCTTGCCGGCCCCTGACGCGCCGGTGATGAAGTGGAACGAGCCGGGCGCCAGGGCGAATGTGAGGTCGCGCAGGGTCTCGGGATTGCGGCCATAGCGCATGGAGACGTCGTCGAAGCGGATCACATCCTCGACCTCTGCCAGGCTGTCGGACGCGGCGGTCAACGGCTCCCCCAAATCACACGGTTGTTTGGACTTAACCCAATCCGCGGAAGGCGGCGATGTTTGGGTGACGCGGATGCGTCATCTGTCCAATGGCGCCGTTCGTTCGGAATCGGCTAGTCTGCGCGAAGCGATGATCCTCACCTGTCCAGAGTGCGCGACCGCCTACTTCGTCGACGAGACGAAGATCCCGGCCGAAGGGCGGACGGTGAAGTGCGCCGCCTGCAAGCATCGGTGGACGGCCTATGCCGCGCCGGCGGAGCTGGAGCTCGAGCCGGAACCGCTGGCTCTGGAGCCGCCTTACGAGGCCGAGCCCGACGCGGAGCCCGAGGAGCCGCTGGTCGCCGCCGACCTGCCCAAGGTCTATCGAGCGAAGAAGGCCGACGAGCGCAAGGTCAAGGAGGCGGCGACCGCCGGGATCGTCTGGGCCGGCATGGCCGCGGCCCTGGTGCTGCTGGTGGCGCTGGCGGCGGTGTTCCGGATGAGCGTGGTGGGCCTGTGGCCGAAGGCCGCCGCCGCCTATGCCTGGGTGGGCCTGCCGGTGAACAGCCTGGGCCTGACCCTGGAGGGGGTCAGCGCCGCGCCGTCGCTGCAGGAAGGCCATGCGGCCCTGTCCGTCTCCGGCATGTTCCGAAACGTGAAGGACAAGCCGATCACCGCCCCGCCGCTGCGGATCAGCCTGCTGAACAAGGCCGGCAAGACCCTGACCACCAAGATCGCCCAGCCGGCCGACGCGGTGGTGCCGCCGGGCGAGACCCGCCACTTCGCCATCGCCATCCTGGACCCGCCCTCGACGGCGGCCCAGCTCGAGGTCGCCTTCGCGCCCGAGGCGGCCAAGAAGGGCGCGCCGCATGGCGTCGTCCACGCGCCGGTCGGCCCCGCGGTCGAGGCGCCGGTGCTGCGCGACGACCAGGGTCCCGCGCCGCTCGGTCCCGCGCCGCTCGGTCCCGCGCCGGCGGGCCCCGCGCCCGTGGAGGCCAAGCCGTTGCCGTCCTCCTCCCCCTACGCCCTGGAGCCCCATGGCTGAGAAAGCCCCGCCGACCCACGCGCCCGTGGTGCTCCTGACCGAGCAGGAGATCGCCGCCCGCGTGCAGGCGCTCGCCGAGAAGATCGCGCCGCGCATCGACGACGAGACGGTGGCGATCTGCCTGCTGACCGGCGGCATCTGGTTCTGCGCCGACCTGACCCGGGCGCTGGCGCGGGTGGGACGCAACGTGCGGTTCGACGGGCTGTGGCTGGCCAGCTATGGCGACGAGCGGGCGAGCCTCGGCCGCTGCGAGGTGCGGGCAGACCTGCAACGCCCGCTGGCGGGACGCCGAGCCCTGGTGGTCGACGACGTGATCGATACCGGGCTTTCGCTGTCGGAGGCCCAGCGGCTGGTCCGCGACGCCGGCGCCAGCGAGGTGCTGACCGCGGTCTTCGCCTCCAAGCCCTGGCCGACGCCCCGGGCCATCGAGCCCGACTTCACGGCCTGGGAGGCGCCCGCTCGCTTTTTGGTGGGCTACGGCATGGACGCCGCCGGAACCCTGCGCGGCCTGCCCTATATCGGAGCGCTGGACTAAGCGCCGGCGCAGCGAGCCGAACACAGAAAACGCCGTGGACCGCCAGCGTGGCTTGCGCAAGGCATATCGTCCAATATAAGAGACGATATGGATGTATCGGTAGACGATTCCTCGGCCAGGATCGCGCGGCGGGTGCGGCTCGAGCGGGACGCGCGCAGCTGGTCGCTGGCGGACCTGGCGGCGCGGTCGGGCGTGTCGAAAGCGATGATCAGCAAGATCGAGCGCGAGGAGGTGAGCCCCACGGCGGTGATCCTGGTGCGGCTGGCCGGCGCCTTCGACCTCACCCTGGCGGGCCTGTTGCTGCGGGCGGAGGGGGAGCGGGGCCGGCTGTCGCGGGCGGCGGACCAGCCGCGGTGGCGCGACCCCCAGACCGGCTATCTGCGTCGACAGGTCTTCGCGCGGCCCGACCATCCGGTGGAGCTGGTCGGCGTGGAGATGCCGCCCGGGCGGCGGGTGACCATGCCGGCCTCGTCCTACGCCCATATCCGCCAGGTGGTCTGGGTGAGCGCGGGCGAACTCACCATCGAGGAAGGCGGCGAGCGGCATGTGCTGAGCGCCGGCGACGCGCTGGGGTTCGGGCCCCCCGGCGAGGTGGTCCTGGCGAACGAAGGCGAGGCGCCGGCGGCCTATGTCGTCGCCCTGGCCCGCGGATGAAGCCGGCATGATCGCGATCGAGACCCTGGACACGGCGGCCCGAGACCAGCTTAGCGACATCCTGATCGAGACGGTGGCGGCCGGGGGATCGGTCAGCTTCATGCACCCGCTGGCGCGGCCCGACGCCGAGGCGTTCTGGGCGGGCTCGCTGACGGCGGCGGGACGAGGCGGCCGGATCCTTCTGGGCGCCTGGGACGGCGAACGCC
>CAMFHW010000578.1 GCA_945952175.1 uncultured Phenylobacterium sp.
CACGTAGAGCGTGCGGCCATCCGGCGCCCAGGCGAGGCCGAGCCAGCTCGACCGCAGGCTGATTTCCTGGACGATCTTGCGGCTCTTCGGATCGATCACCGCCAATCCGTGCGGCAGGTAGCCTGAATGGTTGGCGATCAGCGCCCTGCCGTCGGGCGCGGCCACCATTTTCAGGACGAGGTCGCCCATGGTCCCGACCTTCTCGCCGGCGGGCGTGATCCGCCAGCCGTTGGGCAACTCGAAGCCGCCGGTCACCGCATGGGGTCGCGCCAGGGTCGCGGGCCCGATCTCCCGAGGCGCGCCCTGCGCCTGGACCGCGCTCGCCAGCGCCGCCGCCGCGGCGACGCCCAGGAACATCCTCGTCGCCCATGCCGCCGCCATCGCCTGCCCTCCCGATCCGCCGTCACCCTTGGCCTAATCCGGCCGTGCGACAAGTCGATGTCGGAAGGGGCCGCTTAATTGGCCGACCGGCCTAGCAGGTCCTTGAGGTCGTCCTGCCAGACGGCGGCCCAGGTGTGGGTGCCGTGGCCGTGGGTGGCCTCGCTGGACGGAACCAGGCGGTAGCGCCCCTTGGCGATCCTGGGCGCCAGCTGCTCGGCCAGGCCCAGGTCGGGCGGGTTGATGAAGTCGTCGGCCGAGTTCACCCACATGAGCGGCATCGTGATCTTCTCAAGAGCCCCGGACGGGTCGTAGTTCCGCGAGGCGTCGAGCTGGTAGATGTAGTCGTTGGCGTCCAGCGCCTTCCAGCGCTCGCCGACCACCGCCTGGGCCTCGGCCTCGGCCGCCGCATTGGTCGGGAACGACTTCTGCATCTGGATCGGCGCGGAGCCCGCGATCACCGAGATCGCCTGGGCCGTGCGCAAGCCGCCCGCAGGCTGTTCGGTGTAGTCGCCGCCCTTGTAGGCCGGGTCGGCCTGGATCGCGTCGATGCTCATCCGCCGCCACAGCCGGTTGCGCCCGACGAGCGCGGTCGGCTGGCAGGCCATCGGCATGGCCGCCTGCAGGAACTCGGGATGCGCCTCGGCCAGCACGAAGATGTGCATGCAGCCCATCGAGGTGCCCATGACCAGCCGCAGCCGGTCGACCTTCAGCCCCTCGCGCGCCAGGCGGTGCTCGGCCTCGACCATGTCGTCATAGTCGTAGTGCGGGAACTTCGCCTTCAGCCCGTCGGACGGCTTGGACGACTTCCCGTGCCCGATGCCGTCCGGGAGGATGATGTAGTACCTGGCCGGGTCGAGCAGGCCGCCCGGCTTGAACAGCACGTCGGAGAACTGCGGGCGGAAGAACTGGTGGCCGTCGCCGCCGGTGCCGTGCAGCACCATCACCGCGTTGGTCACGTGGCCGGCCTTGTCCCGCTGCGGCGTCCCGAGCGTGGTGTAGTGCATCCGCAGCTCCGGCAGGGTCTCGCCGTCGCGGAACTTGAAATCCTTGAAGGTGACGTCGCCCTCCTTGGCCCCCAGGGCTTCGGGCGTGAGCGCATGCGCCCCGCCGGCCCAACCCAGGGCGCAGGCGAGGGCGAGGGCGGCGGCGTGGCGGATCATAGAGGGCGCTCCAGGGACTCAAGGCTCGAGCGCACCCTAGCGCCCGGACCGCGAACACGAAAACGCCGCCGGTCGTACGGACCGGCGGCGTTCGTGAAGACCCCCAGCACCTTGGGCCTTCGCGCGCCGCGAGGGACTGGAGATCCCCGCGACGCCCCCACTCGAGGCGGACGCGCCGTCTGCGCGCTCGCGAACTAGATGCGGGCCACCGCGACCTGACGGCGGCGCAGGGCCACGCCCGCCATGCCGAAGCCGGCGATCATCAGGGCCCAGGTCCCAGGCTCGGGCACGGCCGACAGGCTGTTGGTGGTGAACACCACGCGGTCGAAGGCGGTCGAGTCGTTGAGCCAGATGTTCGAGCCCGAGCGCCAGCCGCCGTTCACCTGGCTCGGCGCGCCGTCCCAACCGCTGGTGTGCCAGCTCAGACGGTCACGCTCGGCCACGCAGCCCTCGCCGCCCATCCAGCACGAGCCGTTGGTGTCGGCCGATTGCTGGTAGATGGTGTCGCCTTCGCCGGCGAAACCCATCGAAGAGCTGTTGAAATACCATTCGGCCCCATTGGCCTCGTGGGTCGTGTTCCAGGCGGTGACGGTGGTCACGTCGGCCAGGGTGGCCCAGGCCAGGACGTCCAGGATGCCGGTCGCGTTGTTGATCGCGCCCAGCATCACGTATTCCTGGGCGCCGCCCAGCAGGTCGGCGATCGAGACGGAGTCGCGATAGGCGCCGCGATAGATCATCGTCCAGCCGCCATCGGTCACGGTCGACAGCGCCACATCGTTCTGCGGGCCCGTCGGGGCGTAGGTGGCGGCCGAGGCGGTCCCCGCCAGGGCGAGGGTCGCGGCGGCGGCGAACAGGGCGATGGTCTTCATTTGAGGCGGTTTCCCAGTTTGAGACGCGAGGTCCGGATTTGGCCTCATTCCCGCAAGCGGGGCGCCAACACGCCTCTTGGGCGAGCGCTGCGGGCGGGCTAAGCCGGAAGCCTGTCCGCGTTCCGGAGTCGCCGCCCATGCCCCATCGTCGCCAGGTTCTGTGGGGCGCGGCCGCGCTCGCCGGCCTCCCCGCCTTCGCCCACGCCGCCGGCGCCGAGGACACCCGCCTGGCCGGCCTGCTGGCCCGCCACATGGACGAGTACCTGGCGATGACCCCCCAGGCGGCGGCCGACATCCTGACCGACGCCCGCGGCAAGGC
>CAMFHW010000579.1 GCA_945952175.1 uncultured Phenylobacterium sp.
GCTTGAATCATCAACACCGCCAAATGGGTCCCGTTATGGGTCCTGACCCTAGTCCGTCACGGGCATCGCGCCCTGAGTGGTCTCGGCGACCACCCGCTCTACCGCCGCGCTGGTGGCGGAGTCGAAGGCCTGGACGATAGCCGCGACGCGATTGTCGGTCGCTCGCGAGTGGGTCGCGATCAGCATGTCCTTGGCCACGACGCGGTCGGCGGCGCGGACCAGGGTCAGGCGGACCTCGATCCGCACGTCCGGGGCGGCCTTCTCGCCGCGGTCGTAGACCGCTTCGAACCGTTCGACATCGAGCCTCAGGGCGTAGGGCGCCCGGCCGGGTTCGCCGCGCGCCGCGAGCCGGACCGGGCCGTTGGCTTTGCTGAACGCGCGGGTCACCGCTTCGTCGAACATGGTGACGGCCGGCTCCGCCCAGCGCGCGTTGGCCAGATAGCTCACCCGGTTGCCGCCCACGGTCATGATCCGGTCGGCGGCCGCAGCGTTGTTGAACGCGCCTCGGACGCGGACCACGCCGATGCGCGACGCCGACGCCGACGCCGACGCCTCGGCCGGGCCGGCTATCGTCGCGGAGCCATCGAACCGGTAGAGCTGCGCGTCCTTCGTCTTCGGGAACACGGTGATGCAGGCCGAGAGGCTCAGAGCCGCCAGGGCGACGAGGCCCGCGCGGGCGAGGGGGCGGATCGGGCTCACGGCTTGACCTCTCGTTCGGTGGCGGGGGCCTTGCCCACCAGGGCGCGGGGATTGGCCTCGATCTCGCGGGTCAGGCGATCGAGGGATTCGGAGGCCTGCTGCAGGGACTGGATCGCGGTGGTGAGCTGCGGCAGGCCGTTGGCGGCGAAGTCGCCGGTCGGGCCTTCCAGCTTGGCCATGATCGCGCGCAGGTCCTTGGCGGCGGCGTTGGCCTGTTCGGCGGCGTCGGCCAGGTTCTTCATGGTCCGCTTGCCGTCGCCGTCGACCAGATTCTGGCCGGACTTGGCCAGTTCGTCGAACTGCTTCACCGCCGCGTCGAAGTCCTTCAGCGCCTGGTCGGCGTCGGCGAAGATCTGCTTCTGTTTCTTCAGTTCGGAGGTCACCGCCTGGGTGTCGTTCAGCGCGGTCGAGAAGGTCTTGATGTTCTGGTCGGACAGCACGCGGTTGACGCGGTCCAGCGCCTCGACCGTGCGGGTCAGCACCGTGCCGCCGCCTTCCAGCAGGTCGGCCAGCGCGCCGCGCTTGCTGGCGATCACCGGGATCTTGCCGCTGGGCGTCACTTCCTTCAGCAGCGGCTTGGACGGCGTTCCGGCGCTGATCTGGATATAGGTCACGCCGGTGATGCCGAGGGGTTCGATGGTCGCCACCGAGTCCTGCTTGATCGGCACCTCGGAGCTCACCCGCACGTGGGCCACCACGTTTTTGGTGTTCGGCCGATAGAGCTCGATCTTGCTGACGTCGCCCACCTTGATGCCGTTGAACCGCACCTCGCCGCCCTGGCTCAGCCCGTTGATCGGGCCCTGGAAGACGATGTCGTAGAGGTCGTTGTCATGGACGAAGCTGATCCGCGCCAGCCAGACCGCGAAGATCACCGCGCCGACGAACAGGATAAGCGTCGAAAGCCCCACGAGGGCGTAGTTGGCGTCTTTTTCCATCAGGCCACCGTCCGACTTTCATGGGCCAGGACCGCGGCGCGGCCTCGGGGACCCTGGAAATATTCCTTGATCCAGGGGTGATCGGATTTCTCCAACTCCTGGACCGGGGCGACCGCGACGACGCGCTTGTCGGCCAGCACGGCCACCCGGTCGGTGATCGTGTAGAGGCTGTCGAGATCGTGGGTGATCATCAGCACCGTCAGGTCGAGACTCTTGGAAAGGTCGAGGATCATCTCGTCGAAGGCGGCCGCCCCGATGGGGTCGAGGCCGGCGGTCGGCTCGTCCAGGAACAGCAGTTCGGGGTCCAGCACCAGGGCGCGCGCCAAGCCGGCGCGCTTGCGCATCCCGCCTGAGAGTTCCGCCGGTTTCAGCGAACCCGCCTCCGGCGGCAGGCCGACGAGGCCGATGCGCAGATCGGCCAGGTCCCGGATCTCGGCCCGCGACAGGCTGGTGTGCTCGTACAGCGGCGCCTCGACGTTCTCGCGGACGGTGAGGTTGGAGAAGAGCGCGCCCGCCTGGAACAGCACGCCCCAACTGCGCTCGATCGCCGTCCATTTGCGCCGCGAGGCCTGCTGGATGTCCTGGCCGAACACCTTGACCGAGCCGCCCTCGGGGCGCTTCAGCCCGATGATGGTGTTGAGCAGCACCGACTTGCCGGTGCCCGATCCGCCCACCACGCCCATCACCTCGCCGCGCTGGACGGTCAGGTTCAGATGGTCGTGGATCACCCGGTCGTCGAAGGCCGAGACCAGGTCGCGCACCTCGATCACCGGGCCCTTGGTCGGCAGTTCGTCTTCGAGGCTGTCGGTCGAGCTCACAGGCCGAGCTCCATGTACATCAGCGCGAACGCGGCATCGATCATGATGATCGCGAAGATCGCGTGCACCACCGCCGCCGTCACGCGGCGGCCCAGCGATTCCACGTCGCCGCCGACCTCCAGCCCCTGGCGGCAGCCGATGCCGGCGATCACCGCCGCCATGACCGGCGCCTTGGAGATCGCGATCCAGAAGTGGGTGACGCCCACATTGTCGACGATCCGCTGCAGGAAGAAGGCGGGACCGAGGCCCAGCACGCTCCAGGTG
>CAMFHW010000580.1 GCA_945952175.1 uncultured Phenylobacterium sp.
CACGTGGACCACGCGCACGCCCATCAGCGCGCCCAGGCGGATGGCCGGGCGGCTGTAGTCGGAGAACACCATGAAGGCGCCGCCATAGGGGATGACGCCGCCGTGCAGGGCCATGCCGTTCATGGCCGCGGCCATGCCGAACTCGCGCACGCCGTAGTTCACGTAGCGGCCCGAATAGTCCGGTTCGTCGAGGATGGCGGTGTTCTTGACGAAGGTGTTGTTGGAGCCGGTCAGGTCGGCCGAGCCGCCGATCATCTCGGGGATGTCGTTGAACAGGGCGTCGAGCGCCGAGCCGGAGTGCTGGCGGGTGGCGGCGGCGGGCTTGTCGGCCACAGCCTTGGCGATGTGGGCGTCCAGGCGGTCGAAGGCGTGGGCCGGCAGGTCGCCCTTCACGGCGGCGGCGAAGACGGCCCTGTGCGGCGAGGCGGCCAGGCGGGCCTCCCAGGCGCGGCGGGCCTTGCCGCCACGGCGGCCGGCGGAGCGCCAGGGCTTGTAGACCTCGTCGGGGACGAAGAAGGGCTCGTTGGACCAGCCCATCTTGGCGCGGCTGGCCGTGATCTCGTCGCCGCCGAGCGGCGAGCCGTGGGTCTTGTGGTGGCCTTCGAGGGTGGCGGCGCCCTTGCCGATCTTGGTCTTGCAGGCGATCAGGCTGGGGCGGTCCTGCTTCTGGGCCCAGGCCAGAGCGCGGCGGATCTGGCCGACGTCATGGCCGTCGATCGACTTCACCGCCCAGCCGGCCGCCTTGAAGCGGGCGCGCTGGTCGACGCGGTCGCTGAGCGAGACGGCGCCGTCGATGGTGACGTCGTTGTCGTCCCACATGACCGTCAGCTTGGCGAGCTTCAGGCGGCCGGCCAGGCTGATCGCCTCGTGGCTGACGCCTTCCATCAGGCAGCCGTCGCCGCAGATCACCCAGGTGCGGTGGTCGACCAGGTCGGCGCCGAAGCGGGCGGCCAGGTGACGCTCGGCCATCGCCATGCCGACCGACATGGCCAGGCCCTGGCCCAACGGGCCGGTGGTGGTCTCGACGCCGGGGGTGTGGCCCCATTCGGGGTGGCCCGGCGTTTTCGAGTGGAGCTGACGGAACGCCTTAATCTCGTCCAGCGTCATGGCTTTGAAGCCGGTGAGATGCAGGAGCGAGTAGAGCAGCATCGAGCCGTGGCCCGCCGAGAGCACGAACCGATCGCGGTCGGCCCAGTCGGGGCGGGCGGCGTCGTACTTCAGGAACTTGGTCCACAGCACCGTGGCGACATCGGCCATGCCCATCGGCATGCCGGGGTGTCCGCTATTGGCTTTCTGGACGGCGTCCATGGAAAGCACGCGGATGGCGTCGGCCATGGCTTGGGTCGAGGCGGGCATCTGGTCTTCCGAGTCTATTATTTGGGGAATTCGCGCGCGGGGTCGCACGCATGGGATTTAGGGTCAAGGAAGGTTCCGGGTTCCGGCGGCGAGCCGGCGCGGTCTATAGATTAACGGTCACAGTTCGGAGCGTGGAATGACCCGCGAGGAGACCGCCCTCGACCAGGCGGTGAAACGTCTGGATCGCGCCGTCCAGCAACTCGAGCAGAAGATGGCTGCGATGGGCGGTGGCGGCGACGGCGCGCTGTTCGCGCAGGACCGCGCGCGGCTGGCGTCGGAGCTCGACCAGGCCCGGGCGCGCGAGAAGGAGCTGGAGGCCGCCGGCGCGGAGGCGTCCGCGGCGTTGGGCCGCGCCATCGCCGAGATCCAGGCGGCCCTGTCCTCGGCCAACGACGCGACCGACGAGGGCGACGAGACGCCGCAAGACCAGACCCGGGAGGCCTGACCCATGGCCCAGATGAGCATCGAGGTGAACGGGCGGCCCTATACGGTCGGCTGCGAGGACGGGCAGGAGGCGCACCTGCTGGAGCTCGCCAAGATGTTCGACCGCCAGGTGCGGCAGGTCAGCCAGGACATGGGTCAGCTCGGCGACACGCGGCTGTTCCTGATGGGCGCCCTGCTGCTGGCCGACGAGCTGGCCGACGCCAAGGCCCGGCTGGCCATGGTCCAGGCCGAGCACGCACGCCTGCAGTCCGAACACGCCCGCGTGGAGATCCGCGCGACTCTGGCCTTGGACAACGCCGCCAAGAAGCTCGAGAAACTGGTCGCGGCCGGCTGACCTCTCCCTCCCCATGAAGGGGAGGGAGTTGAGAACCATCCATCGACGTCCTAGTTTAGTCTCCGGCGGGTCTTGCTGCGGCTCGCGTCGAAGGCAACCAATCCCAGCGACCTTAATCGTCTCGAAGGGAGCTGTCCCTGTCCGGGCCCGTGGGCTCGGGCAATACGGCGCCCACCTGGTAATCCAGGTCGAGGGGATTAAACCGTCCTTCACGGCTCTCGCGGCGCCGCCACCCCGCTCGGGGAATCTGCTATATCGTCCGTGTGACGACGAGCGACCCCAAGCGCGACCTTCGCCGGCGCATGCGCGCGCTGCGGATCCGGCTGGCGCACGACAATCCCGACGCCGCCGGGCAGGCGGCCGAGCACCTGCCGGACGACCGGCTGCCGGCTTTTGCGAGCTTCGCCGCCTATTTCGCGCTGGGCGCCGAGCTGAATCCTTCGCCACTGATCCGGCGCCTGGCGTCGATCGGGGCCTTCTTCGCCCTGCCGGTCTGCGACCGCGCGGACCGGCCGTTGGTGTTCCGGCTGTCGGACAGCCGCGCCCGGCTGCAGCCCGATCCGCTGGGCGTGCCCGCGCCG
>CAMFHW010000581.1 GCA_945952175.1 uncultured Phenylobacterium sp.
GTGGTGTTCTGCGGCCTGTTCCCGGTGGACGCGGCCAAGTTCGAGGACCTGCGCGCCGCCATCGGCCGCCTGCGCCTGAACGACGCCAGCTTCACCTACGAGATGGAGACCAGCGCCGCCCTCGGCTTCGGCTTCCGCTGCGGCTTCCTGGGCCTGCTGCACCTGGAGATCATCCAGGAGCGGCTGTCGCGCGAGTTCGACCTGGACCTGATCGCGACGGCGCCGAGCGTGGTCTACAAGATCGGCATGACCGACGGCACGGAGGTCGAGCTGCACAATCCGGCCGACATGCCGGACCCGGTGAAGATCGCCACCATCGCCGAGCCCTGGATCAAGGCCACCATCCTGACCCCGGACGAATACCTCGGCAGCGTGATCAAGCTCTGCCAGGACCGCCGCGGCGAGCAGCGCGAGCTCTCCTATGTCGGGAGCCGCGCCCTGGTGGTCTACGACCTGCCGCTGAACGAGGTGGTGTTCGACTTCTACGACCGGCTGAAGAGCGTCTCGAAGGGCTATGCCTCGTTCGACTATCAGATCGAGGGCTACCGGGTCGGCGACCTGGTGAAGATGTCGATCCTGGTCAATTCCGAGCCGGTCGACGCGCTCTCCATGCTGGTCCACCGCGACCGCGCCGAGGCCCGCGGCCGCGGCATGGTCGAGAAGATGAAGGACCTGATCAGCCCGCACATGTTCCAGATCCCGCTGCAGGCGGCGATCGGCGGGCGGATCATCGCGCGCGAGACGATCCGGGCCCTGCGCAAGGACGTGACGGCCAAGTGCTATGGCGGCGACGCCAGCCGCAAGCGCAAGCTGCTGGACAAGCAGAAGGCCGGCAAGAAGCGCATGCGCCAGTTCGGCAAGGTGGAGATTCCGCAGGAGGCCTTCATCGCCGCCCTGAAGATGGATGCGGATTAGGGCGCGACCGGCGCCTTGATCCCGCCCGAAGAGCGCGCGACAACGGCTCAGCTTAGCTCGGCCGTGGGCCGATCGACACTCGGGAGCCCTTCATGCGCAAGATCGTGATCCTGGCCGTCGTGGCCGCGGCCCTGGCCACCTCGGCCTGCAACACCATCGCGGGCGCGGGCAAGGACGTGTCGGCGGCCGGCAAGGCCGTCACCGGCGCGGCCAACGACGTCAAGAAGTAGGGCTTCTCACGCGTCTTCCGCGCGGGACGCCTCCTCGGCGATCCGCGCCTTCTCCTCCGGCGACACCACGTCGGGATCGGCGTCGCGCGCCCAGTCCTCGGCGGGCGTGGTCGGTCCCGTATGGCCGTGAACCGGGTGATTTGGACCGTCCTTGCGGTCGGAGGGTTCGGACATGGGATTGCTCCAATTGTCGCAGGCAGGGAACGTCCATGCCGGCGCCGAGTTCGAAACCACAGACGAACCTGGGGTCGCGGCGTCGAGATGCACAGCTTTGCCGGATGCGACGGCGGGTCGCCCTTTCGCTTTTGCCAGGACGTGAGCATATGCCGGCCATGAGCCAGTCACCCTCCTTCTTCCAGGCCTTTACCCGGGGTTTGAAGGGACGCTGCCCGCATTGCGGCGAAGGCCGGCTCTATTGGCGCTACCTGAAGGTGGAACCGCGGTGCGAACAGTGCGGCCATGACCTGGCGCGCTATCCGGCCGACGACGGCCCGGCCTATTTCACCATCCTGATCGTCGGCCACCTGCTGGTCGTGCCGCTGCTGCTGTTCCCGATCATCTGGAAGGCGCCGGCGCTCTATGTGGTGCCCGCGACCCTCATCCCGCTGGCGATCGCGACGCTCGCCCTGCTGCCCAGGGTCAAAGGCGCCTTCATCGGCGTGCTCTATCATGTGGGCGTCAAGGACAGCGAAGCCCACCTGCACACGGCCGACTGCTCCAAATAGTCCGCCCCCGGAACCGGCGCCTGCGGCGCTCGTTTCCCGTCACCTGAAGCGGCGCCCTCGCGGCCGCCGCAATGGGAGACGTGACATGTCCTTGGGGACCATTCTGCTCATCATCCTCGTGCTGCTGCTGGTCGGCGCCCTGCCGAGCTGGGGCTATTCGCGCTCGTGGGGCTACATGCCGTCCGGCGGCCTGGGCCTCGTGCTCGTGGTCGTGCTGGTCCTCGTCTTGTTGGGCCGCATCTGACGCTTGGCCTTCGCCCGCCGCCCAAGGCGCCCTAGTCTCCCGCCGTAGCGTGGCGGGGGATTCATGACGGCGACTGAGGCGGGCGGGGAGCTTCCGGCAGGGGCGCAGGCGGGAGGGCTCTCGCCGTTGGCGCGGGCCCGGGCGATCCTGGGCGGGTCGGCCGGCAATCTGGTCGAGTGGTACGACTGGTTCGCCTATTCCTCGTTCGCCCTCTACTTCGCCAAGCACTTCTTCCCGAAGGGCGACCAGACCGCCCAGCTGATGCAGACGGCGGTGGTGTTCTGGGTGGGCTTCCTGGCCCGCCCGCTGGGCGCCTGGCTGACCGGCCTCTATGCCGACCGGGTCGGACGGCGCGCGGCCCTGACAGTGTCGGTGGCCATGATGTGCGCCGGCTCCTTCGCCATCGCGATCATGCCGGACTATTCGACCTGGGGCGCGATGGCGCCGGTGGCCCTGCTGGTCGCCCGGCTGGTCCAGGGCCTTTCGCTCGGCGGCGAGTACGGGGCCAGCGCCACCTACATGTCGGAAATGGCCGGGCGGAAGCGGCGCGGTTTCTGGTCGAGCTTCCAGTTCATGACCCTGATCATGGGCCAGCTC
>CAMFHW010000582.1 GCA_945952175.1 uncultured Phenylobacterium sp.
GTCCCGCGCTGCGCGGCTCGCCGAACTCCTGGGCGACAAGGCCGGCATTTCGCTGTGGCGGTTCGATCCCGAAACCCAGATCTACGACTTCACCTCGAACCTGGATGGCGACGGCGGCGGCGATCCGTCCCTGATCCGCGCGGGCGACGAGATGGCGGCGGAGGTCCATCCGGACGACCGGATACGTGTCGAGGCCGCGATCGCGCAGACCGTCGCGACCGGCGCGCCCGCCGCCCTAGAGTATCGCCACAATGTGAGAGGCCAGGGCTGGCGGCGGCTGCGCAGCGACTGGAGCGGACTGCGCCAGAACGCGAGCGGCGCCTGGGAGGTGCTGGGCCTCAGCCAGGACGTGACGGAGATCTCCGACGCGCGCGACGCGGCGCTGGAGGCGGCCGAGGTGAAGAGCCGCTTCCTAGCCAATATGAGTCACGAGGTCCGCACCCCGATGAACGGGGTGCTCGGCGTGCTGCACCTTCTGAAGAGCGACGCCCTGTCGGACCGTAACCGGTCGCTGGTGGACGAGGCCCTGGCCTGCGGGACGGCGCTGGCGCAACTGCTGCAAGACATCGTCGAGTTCACCGATCTGGAAGCCGGCAAGCTGGAACTGTCGCCGCAACCCGTCGAGCTCGCGGGGGCGATGGAGCCGGTGGCGGCCATGCTGCGGCCCGAGGCGGAGGGGCGTGGCCTCTATCTGGAGGTCGAGGCTCCCAAGGCCGGCAGGTGGGCGCGGACCGACCCGGTGCGGCTGCGGCAGATCCTGCTGAATCTGGTGGGCAACGCCGTGAAGTTCACCTTGCGTGGCGGGGTGCGGGTCAAGCTCGAGGTGCAAGGGCAAGGCGCCGGCCAGCGGATCCGCATCGAGGTTCGCGATACCGGCATCGGCGTGCCGGCCGAGGCCCAGACCAGCCTGTTCGAACGCTTCCAGCAGGCCGACGCCTCGACCACCCGCCGGTTCGGCGGCTTGGGCCTGGGCCTGGCGGTCACCCGCGCCCTCGTCGACGCCATGGCGGGGCGGATCGGCTTCCTCAGCGTCGAGGGCGAGGGCTCGACCTTCTGGGTCGACCTGCCGGCGCCGGCCTGCGAAGCGCCGGCCGCGCCGGAGACTTCGGTCTGCCTCAAGGGCCTGAAGGTGCTGGTGGTGGAGGACAACGCCACCAACCGGCTGGTCGCCACCCGCATGCTGGGCGAGTTGGGCGCGGAGGTCGACACCGCCGAGAACGGGGCCGACGGCGTCACCCTGGCGCGGGCCGGGCGCTACGACGTGATCTTCATGGATATCCAGATGCCGGTGATGGACGGCGTGCAGGCGACGCGCGCGATCCGCGCCCTGCCGGGGCCCGAGGCGCTGACCCCCATCGTGGCGACGACCGCCAATGTGCTGGCGCACCAGCTCGACGCCTATCGGAAGTCCGGCATGGACGGCTGCGTGGCCAAGCCGATCTCGCCCGGCGCGCTGCTGGGCGAGATCGCGCGGCTGGCGGGCCGGCCGCTCTAGAGACCTTCAGCTTGGAGCGCGAGGGGGACTGAAACCGCGCACCCTTTCGGCTGTCACGCTCCGGCGTCAGGCCATTTCCTTCTGGCGGGCGCGCAGCGCAGCCTCGACGCCGGTCAGGGCGCGCATGAAGCTGACGAGGGAGGTTCGCGCTTCGGGCGGCAGGCGCTCGAACGCGGCCAGCAGTTCCAGCGCGCCCGGGGTGCGCATCCGCCCCAGGAGGTCCATGTCCCCCGAGGACTCGTGGCCGGGCGTGTCG
Organism: uncultured Phenylobacterium sp.; assembly: GCA_945952175.1. Taxonomy (GTDB): domain Bacteria; phylum Pseudomonadota; class Alphaproteobacteria; order Caulobacterales; family Caulobacteraceae; genus Phenylobacterium. The sequence continues at coordinate 1,752 of CAMFHW010000582.1, forward strand.
AGGACGTCCATCAGGTCGACGACCCGGCAGCGCAGGGCGCGGGCGATCTGGACGAGGCGGGAGAACGAGATGCGGTTCGCGCCGTTCTCGTACTTCTGGATCTGCTGGAAGCTGACGCCGCACTGCTCGGCCAGCGCCTCCTGGGACATCCCGATCGTACGTCGGCGTATGCGCACGGCGGCGCCCAGCGCGACATCCATTGGATCAGGTGTCTTGTTGGATGGCTCGGCCACGTTGCTATCCTCCTCCTGGCACACGTGAGCACTTGGCCCCCGTGAACTGCCGTCCCCCTAAGAATCGCAGATTAAATGCGCATATTTCGATTTTGCAAAGCGACTTGATCGCGCGGCGCCCGCCAGCGTGGCGCCGCTTCGGCGGCGCTTGAACAAAAAGACTAACGGTATCAAGAATTTCCTTTGAAAATCAGTCGCAAGAGCGATCGAGTATCAAGGTTATATGAGCCAATTCGTCGCGGCCGGGCAGCTTGAGCCCCCTTTTGGACGACCTCTGGTCGAGGCCGTTTCCTCGGAGAGCATCCCCGTTTTGGGTAGATATTGTTCTCTGAATTCAGTCAATGAACGCGGAAGCCGGCTTCATCGGGTCGTTAGGTCGCAGAACGACTTTGCCTGTTCTTGCGGCAATTCGGCGCACCAAACTTTAACGAGGGCAAATACATCGGGCTCGCAAGGGGCGAGCCGGTCTCAGCGGACGAGGCAGGGGCGTCCGGCGGCGGTCAGGCGGGCGCAGAAGGCGTTGGCCGAGGCGCGGCTGTCGAAGCCGGCGACATAGGCGCGATAGAAGGTGCGTTCGCCGAGCTTGGCGGGTTGGATGTGGGTCGAGAGCCCGGCGTCGAGCAGGCCCTTGAGGCCGGAGATCGCGCGCCGCGCGTCGGCTTCGCTGTCGAGCGCGCCCACCTGGGCGGCGGGTCCGGCCGGGGC
>CAMFHW010000583.1 GCA_945952175.1 uncultured Phenylobacterium sp.
TCGGCGCGGACGCGCGCGACACCCTGCACGCCAAGCTCGCCCAGGTCGACACCATGGGGGTGGAGGAGCTCGGCGTGCTGTTCGACGACATGCGGGGCGACCTGCCAGGGATCGCCGACAACCAGATCCGGATCGTCCACTGGATCGCCGAACGGTCGTCGGCGACGCGGATCGTCATGTGCCCGACCTATTACAGCGACGATCCCGTCCTGGACCGCCTGTTCGGCGACCGGCCGGCCAACTACCTGGCCGATCTCGGCCGGCGGCTCGATCCGGCGGTGGAGATCTTCTGGACGGGGGAAGAGGTCTGTTCGCGGGAATATTCGACCGGCCACCTGTCGGAGGTCTGCGACGTCCTGCAGCGCAAGCCGTTCCTGTGGGACAACTATCCGGTCAATGACGGGCCGCGCATGTCGCCCTACCTGCACATCCGCGCCTTCACCGGCCGGCCGGCGGCGATCGGCGAATATGTGTCGGCCCACGCGATCAATCCGGCCCTGCAGCCGATCCTGACCCGCATTCCGGCGGTCAGCCTGGCCGACAGCTACCGGCTGGGCGAGGACTATCGCTATGGCGCGGCCTTCGGCGGCGCGGCGCGGGCGGTGCTGGGCGGCGAACTGGGCGCGCTGCTGGAGCGGCACCTGGGCCTGCTGAACGACACGGGCCTCGAACACCTGGAGGCCGACGTGGCCGGCCGCCTGCGCGCCCGCTACGCCGAGATCGACCATCCGGGCGCCAAGGAGATCGTCGACTGGCTGGACGGGGCCTGGCGGATCACCGCCGAGATGGTCGAGGCGAGCTGAGCGGCCTGCGGCAACCTGCCCCACGCCGGCGGTGAGGCCTCTTAAGCGCGGCTGGGCTTCAATGCCGCCATGCCGATTCCCGCCATCGCCTGCTATGGCGCCATCGTGGGCGCGACCATCCTGGCCTGGCTCTGGGGCGGGCTTCCCGAGCGGCTGGGCGGCGCGCTGAACCTGGGCCTCGCCGGGGCCGACACCCTGGCCCGCGTGTTCGTCCCGGCCGACAGGCTCCCGACCAGCCTGCTGGCCGTCGATGGGGCGCTGGCGCTCTGTTTCCTGGTCCTGGCCCTGCGGTTCGGCCGGCTATGGCTCGGCGGGGCGCTGCTGTTCCAGGCCGCCCAGTTCAGCCTGCACGCCTACTATCTGGTGACCGGCCGGCCGTTCGACATGTTCCACGCCGTGGCCAACAACCTGGACACCTACGGGGTGGCGGCCTGCATCGCGCTGGGCGCCCTGACGGCGAGGCGGGCCGCGGCCCGCCTCGCGTCCCAGACTCAGTGGTAGAAGTAAGGATCGAGGACACGCACCTCGGTGATGCGGCCGACCGGCAGGCTGTTCTTCTGGGCCGCGATCCGGATCGCCTCCGGCGTCGGGGCGTCATAGATGCAGAACGTCTGGGTCTTGTCGGCCGAGACGTAGGACTGCACCCAGGTCACACCGCCCTCGGCGTTGCGGTCGACCACGCCGCAGCAGGCCGTCTCGCCGTCCGCATTGGCCGGGATATGCAGGCCGCCATCGAATTCGCGTTCCACCATGTAGCGGGGCATTTGGAAGTCTCCTGATCGGGTTTCGATGGAGGGAGGATCGGTTCCAGCCGAAATCCACGCATCGGCGGGCTTCCCCATTTTGCGATGGCGGCCTCCCTATTTTGCGCGCGCCGCGCCGCATATGGTCGCGGGATCGTGCTAGCCGAACGCCAAGACTTCCTCGACCAGCTGGCCCGCCTCGCCGCCGGGGCGAAGGCCGGCCGCGGCCATGTCGTCTTCGTGGTGGGCGAGGCGGGGATTGGCAAGACCTCGCTGGTGCGGGCCTTCGTCGAGGAGGCGGATCCTGGGCTGAGGTGGCTGTGGGCGGCCTGCGAGGACCTTTCGACGCCCGAGGCCCTTGGCCCTCTGCGCGATCTCGCACGCGAGGCGGGCTGGCCCCTGGTCGTGGACGGGGAGGGCTCCCGCCTGGCCCTGTTCTCCGAGGCCCTGGCGGAGCTCGGCGCGCGGCCCACCGTGGCGGTGATCGAGGATATCCATTGGGCTGACGACGCCACCATGGACTTCGTCCGCTATCTGGGCCGGCGCATCGCCGACCGACCGGTTTTGCTGGTGGTGACGTCCCGCGACGAGGAGGCCGGGGGCCTGGCGCGCCTGCGGCGCGCCCTGGTCGACCTGCCCGCGGCGGCTAGATCGCGTCTGGACCTGCCGCGCCTGAGCCTCGGGGCGGTCGCGGGCCTCGCAGGCGACGCCGCGTCGCCGGCCGACCTCCTCGCCATCACCGGCGGTAATCCCTTCTATCTGACCGAGGTGATCCGCGGAGAGGCGCGCGCGCCAGGCAGCGTGCGCGACGCGGTCATGGCGCGTGCGGATCGTCTGCCGGCAGAGGCGCGCCGGGCGCTGGAGGCCTGCAGCATCGTTCCGCGGCGGGTCGAGGCGGCCCTCGCTCAAGCGCTCTGCGGTGGTGACGCAGGGCTCGCGAGCTGCGTCGGTCACGGCATGCTGGTTCTCGACGACGAGGCCTATGCGTTCCGCCATGAGATCGCTCGGCGCGCGGTGGAGGCCGAACTGGCGCCGGATCGACGGCGACGGCTGAACGCCGAGGCGCTAGCGTGGCTAAGAGAGGCGCCAGGCGCCCCCATGGCGCGCCCCGCACACCACCCCCCCGCG
>CAMFHW010000584.1 GCA_945952175.1 uncultured Phenylobacterium sp.
GCCCTGGAGTGCGTGCGCCTGGAATGGGTCGCCGGCCCCGACGGCCGCCAGACCATGCAGGAAGTCGCCGGCAGCGAGTTCCAGCTGAAGGCCGACCTGGTCCTGCTGGCCATGGGCTTCGTCGGGCCGCGCAAGAACGTGTTCCTGCAGCAGTCGGACGTCGAGCTCGATCCGCGCGGGAACGTCAAGGCGACCATGGCGGACTACAAGACCTCCACGCCCAACATCTTCGCCTGCGGCGACATGCGGCGCGGCCAGTCCCTGGTGGTCTGGGCGATCAAGGAAGGTCGTCAGTGCGCCCAGGCCGTCGACGCCTACCTGATGGGGACCAGCAAGCTGCCGCGCTGACCCCACCGCTCATCCCGGCGAATGCCGGGACCCAGATCAAATGGCTGCGCGATCGGCGATCCGTCCCCTTTGAACGCAGAGATCGCGGAGGGCCGGATCTCTCTGCGTCCTCCGCGGATCTTCGCGATCTCCGCGTTCCAGAGGCCGCCTGGCTCGGAGCCTCAGGATCTGGATCCCGGCCGTCGCCGGGACGAGCGGCAGGGCAGCGACCCTAAACCCGCCGTGACCGCCGCAGCGCCGCCAGCAGGGACGCCGTGATCAGGCCGCTGCGCCGCGCCGTTTCCGCATCCGCCGCCTCGCCGCGGGCGGCCACGTCGCCCCGGCGGCTGAGCGTCCAGCGCCAGCCGCCATCCACGGCGGCCAGGACGATCCGATAATCTTCGAAGGGTTCCTGCATGGCCCCATCCTGGCGCGCCCGCGTCGAGCGATGATGGCGCCGATGTGGAGATTCAGTGCAGATGGGCCCGCCAGCCCGGAGAGACCCATGACCACCCCCCACATCCTCGTCACCGGCTCCACCCGCGGCATCGGCGCGGCGATCTTCGACCTCCTGAAGGCCAAGGGCGCCCGCGTGGTCGGGCATGGGCGCGCCGATGGGCCCGAGGCCCTGGGCGCCGACCTCTCGGACCCGGCGGCGGCCGACGAACTCTGGAACCGCGCCCTGGCGCGCCTCGATGGCCGCATCGACGTGCTGGTCAACAATGCCGGGGTCTTCGAGCCGGTCGCCGTCGACGCCTCCCTGGACGACTGGCAGGCCGGTTGGGGCCGCACGATGCAGATCAACCTGCAGGCCAGCGCCGACCTCTCCCGCCGCGCCATCCTGCACTGGCGCGAACGCGGCGCCGGCGGCCGCCTCGTCAACATCGCCAGCCGCGCGGCCTATCGTGGCGACAGCCCGGCCCACTGGCACTACGCCGCCTCCAAGGCCGGCATGGTGGCCATGACCAAGTCCATCGCCCGCGGCTTCGCGGGGCAGGGGATCCTGGCCTTCGCCATCTGCCCCGGCTTCACCATGACCGGCATGGCCGAGGACTATCTGGCCAGCCGGGGTGGCGACAAGCTCCTGGCCGACATCCCGCTCGGCAAGGTCGCCGATCCGGAGGAGGTGGCCAGCGCCGCCGCCTATCTCGCCCTGGAAGCGCCGCCCTCGATGACCGGCGCCGTCCTCGACATCAACGGCGCCAGCTACGTACGCTGAACCTCTTTCCTCTCCCCCTCCAGGGGGAGAGGGTAGGGTGAGGGGGGCTCCTTCCTCCCCCGAGGAGCGCAGCGGAACGGGTGAGGGGGACCGCCGCCAGGCGGTGGAGGGGGCGGCCTCAAGCTCGGCGCCCGGTCTCGCCCCCACCACCACGCTGACGCGTGGTCCCGCTCCCCCGCATGCGGGGGAGGAAGGACGGCCATCCCGTCGCGCCTCACCCGTCCGCCGCCGCCCGCGCGTCCAGCATGTCGCGCACCCGCGCGGCCAGGTCGGCATAGGCGAAGGGCTTGGTGATCAGCTCGACCCCCGCGTCCAGCCGACCGTGGTGGACGATGGCGTTGCGCGCATAGCCGGTGGTGAACAGCACCTTCAGGCCGGGGCGCACCCGCCGCGCCTGCTCGGCCACCACCGCCCCGGTCATCCCGCCCGGCAGCACCACGTCGGTGAACAGCAGGTCGACCCGGCCCTCCTGGCGCTCCAGCAGGCGCAGGGCCGACGGGCCGTCGTGCGCCTCCAGCACGCGATAGCCGAGCTCGCGCAGCATCTCGACGGAGTAGGCGCGCACATCGTCGTCGTCCTCGCAGACCAGGATGGTCTCGTCCGCCGCGCCTTCGGGCGCGTCGACGTGGACCGCCTGCTCCTCCTCGTTCGCGGCGCCCGACAGGCGGGGCAGGTACAGCCGCACCGTCGTGCCGTGGCCCGGCTCGGAATAGACCTTCACATTGCCGCCGGACTGCTTGACGAAGCCGTAGACCATGGAGAGGCCCAGGCCGGTGCCGCGGCCCACCTCCTTGGTGGTGAAGAACGGCTCGAACACCTTCTCCACCGTCCCGGCGTCCATGCCGACCCCGGTGTCGGAGACCGAGATGGCGACGTACTGGCCGGGGGCGACCCCGATATTCTGGGCCGTGTAGCCGCGGTCCAGATGGGCGTTGGCGATCTCCAGCGTCAGCTTGCCGCCGTCGGGCATGGCGTCGCGGGCGTTGAGCGCCAGGTTCAGGATCGCGTTCTCGAGCTGGTTGGGGTCGGCCTCCACCCGCCAGGCGTTGGGCGACAGCACGGTCTCGACCTCGATGGTCTCGCCCAGGGTCCGGTGCAGCAGTTCCGACATGCCGGCCACCAGGC
>CAMFHW010000585.1 GCA_945952175.1 uncultured Phenylobacterium sp.
GGGCAAGTCGACCAGCTCGCTGGCGATCGCCAGCGGCTTCGCGAGGCTTGGCTATCGCGTGCTGCTGATCGACGCCGACATGCGCGATCCGTCCCTGCACAAGATGCTGGCGCGCGACCATGGCGTCGGGTTGAGCAACCTCTTGGCCGGCGGCGCCGACGCCAGCCCGTCCCTGCAGCCCACGAGCTACACCAACCTGACCTTCCTGTCGTCCGGCCCGCTGCCGCCCAATCCGGCCGAGCTGCTGGGCGGCGGCCGCATGCGCGCGTTCCTCGAGGCCGCCAAGCTTCAGTTCGACATGGTGGTGATCGATGCGCCGCCGGTGATGGGCCTCGCCGACGCGCCCCAGTTGGCCAGCGTCGTGCAGAGCGTCGTCATGGTGGTCGAGGCGGCGAAGACCAAGCGGGACCTGGCCAAGGGGGCGGTGCGTCGTCTGCGGGCCTCAAACGGCCGCATCGTCGGCGCGGTGATGACCAAGTTCGACCTGCGCAAGGCCGGCTACGCCTATGGCCACGCCTACGGCTCCGGCTATGGCTACGGCTATGGCTTCGACTATGGCGCCCATCCGACGAAGATCGCTCAGCGGGTCGGCTTCAGCCTGCCCCTGCTTGGCCGCAAGCGGCGCTAGTCGAGTCAGGCGGCGCCCGCCGCCGTCGCGGGGATGAATTCGGAATCGGGGGGACGATGACCGAAGCCTGGTTTGCGGTCCACGCGAAGGTGGGACAGGAGCGGCTCGCCGACTTCAACCTGAAGCGACAGGGCTACCGCACGTTCTTCCCGTCCGTGAACAGGCCGGTGCGCCATGCCCGCAGCGCCCGCATCGAGCGGACCGCGCTGTTTCCGGGCTACCTGTTTGTGACCTTCGACCCCGATCGCGACCTGTGGCGGCGGATCGACAGCACGATCGGCGTCGTCCGCTTGGTCCGGTCGGGAGATCGCCCCGCCGTCGTACCGGCGGCGGTCATCCAGGCGCTCCTGGGGTGCGCCGATGCCGACGGTGTGGTCGGCCTAGCCCGCCGCCTGGGCCCTGGCCACAGGATGCGCGTCAGCGACGGGCCGCTTGCGCTCCAAGAGGGCCTGGTGGAGCAGCTCCTGGGGCAGGATCGGGTGCGGGCGCTGATGACCTTGCTTGGCAGACGGGTCGCCGTCGAGCTTCCCAGCGCCATCTGCGACGCGGCCTAGGCGGGCCCGTCAGCGGCGACGCTCAAGCACTTTCAGCCGGATCTCGAAGAAGTAGCTCAGCTTGAGGGCGGCGTGCACGAAGCCGGCGGCGCCGTCGAGGAAGCCGAGCTTCAGGACGTAGGCGTTGAGGAAGTAAACGGGCGCGAACCACCAGCGCGTCAAGTTGCGATACTTCAGCCTCTGCCGCGCGGTGAGCCCCGTCCAGGCGGCCGGGTCGTTTTCGAGGGCCCGGAGACGCTCGGCCTCCCAGGTCGAATAGTCATTGTGCCGGGCGATGTAGTGGTGGAGCCCTCGGAAGTCGCGGTGGTCGATGCGCGCGGTCAGCTCCTCGATGGTCCCCGTCAGGATCGGATGCTCGTGCACCTCCATGTCCAGCCGACTCCAGCCGCTGTCCTCGATCCGCTCGTAGAACCCCGCGCCCACTCGGAACAGGGCGAGCTTCCGCTGGGGCACGCCGTGGCGCAGGACGCGGCCCAGGAAGTGGTTGTCGTAGTTGAGCCAGTAGCCCGCGACGCCCTCGCGCTCGAGCGCGGGACCGAGCTCGGCAAGGAAGGCCGGGGTCAGGGTCTCGTCCGCATCCAGAAACAGCACCCAATCGGTCTGGAAGCGATAGGTCTGCAGGACCCAGTTGCGCTTCTTGGGAAAGCCTCCGGCCCAGTCGAATTGCAGCACCTCGGCGCCCCATTGGCGTGCGATCTCGCAGGTGTCATCGGAGCTGTTGGAGTCGACCACCACCACGTGCGCGACGGTCTCGAGGCTCGCGAGGCAGGTCGGCAGGTTGCGCGCCTCGTTCTTGACCGGCGTCACGACCGTCAAAGGCAGTTTTCCAGCTGGCGGCATGGCGGTGCTCAAACCCCTGACCCCACGGGTGGGCGACGGCCGATCGGGCGCGCCGGCGAGCCTCCGACGATCACCGATGGCTCCACGTCGCGGATCGCCACGCCGCGGGCCGCGACGATCGCGAAGGCGCCGATCGTAACCTCGGGGCCAACGAAGGCGTCGGCGCAGATCCAGGCTCCGCGTTCGATCCGGATTGGCGGCTTCAGCAACGGCAGGTCGGCGCGGCGATAGTCGTGCGTGCCGGCGCAGAGATGCGCGTACTGCGAGATCGTCACGTCGGGCCCAATCGTGATGGGGCCAAGGCTGTAGAGGATGGCCCCATCGCCGACGGCGGTGTTGTCGCCGATGTCGAGGTTCCAGGGCACAGCGATACGGACTGTCGGATGCACCCGCACGGCGCGTCCGATCCGGGCTCCAAACAGGCGCAGCATCAGGTTTCGCCAGCCCCAGAACTGGCGTGGACTCCAGGCGAACAGGATCTGGCTCGCCTCCCACAGGCCGCGGCCGAGCAATTCGGCGCCGCTCCACTTGCGGGCGGCGCGATTGCCGGCGATGTCGAGTTCCGGTTCAGGAGCCATGGCTAGTCGAAGGTCACGCAGGCCGGCGGCGGGCCGCCG
>CAMFHW010000586.1 GCA_945952175.1 uncultured Phenylobacterium sp.
GGGCCTGATGCTGTGGGGGGTGAAAAGCGCCTTCACCAACGGCACTTTCGAGGCCCTGGTCTATGACGAGTTGAACGCCCGGGGCCACGCGAACGACTATGCGCGGATCATGGGCCGGGCCCAGGCCGCGGGCGCCGCCTCGGTCCTGGCCGCCTCGCTGAGCGCCGCATGGACCGTGGGCTTCGGCTATCCGGCGATCCTGATGGCGAGCTTCGCCGCCAGCCTCGCCGCCGCCGCGGCCGCCGTCGCCCTGCCGCGGGCCCGGCGCAGCGTGCCGACCGGCCGCGCGGACTATCTGGGCCACCTGCGCCGCGGCGTCCGTTTCGCGCTGGGCCATGCCGTCGCGCTGATGATCATCGCGCTGCTGGGCTTCAGCCAGGCGTTCGGCGGCGGGCTGGAGGGGTTCTGGCCGATCTTCGCGGCCAAGGCCGGCCTGCCCCACGCCGCCGTAGCCTTGTTCGCCGCGGCGATCGGCGCGGCACAGGCCCTGGGCGCGATCCTGGCCCACCGGCTGCGCGGCGAGCCGGACCGGCTGTTCCACCTCCTGGCGCTGGCCATGGGCCTGACCCTGGCGCTTGCGGCGGCGGTGTTCCAGCCCTGGACGGTGGGTCTGATTGTCCTGCTGGCCGGGGCCTTCAAGGTGATCGACGTGAACTTCGACGCCCGCCTGCACGCGGCGATCCCGACCGAGATGCGCGCCACCCTGGCCTCGGTCCGCAGCTTCGCCGGACAGGTGGCGATGACCGGGGTGCTGGCGGCGTTCGGGGCCTTGTCGAACGCGACCTCCTACCCGATCGGATTCCTGGCCTGCGGCGCCGCCATGGCGCTGGGCGGTGCGGTGTTCCTGGCGCTCGGACGTAGGACGGGCTGAGCGGCGCAGCGGGCGGCCGATCCGGGCGCCCGTGGCTAGGCCGCCAGGCGCCAAGCGAGTTTCAGGTCTTCGACGAAGGCGGCGTAGGCCTGGGCCTTGGCGGCTTCGTCGGGGAGGCGGAGCAGGTAGGCGGGATGATAGGTGATCAGGCCCTGGGCCTGGTCGGGGAGCTGGATCGCCTGGCCGCGGTGGGCGGTAATGGGCATGGGCTTGCCGAACACGGCCAGGGCCGCGGTCGAGCCCAAGGCGACGATCACGCGAGGGCGCACCAGGCGGCGTTCGGCGTCCAGCCACCCGCGGCAGGATCGGACCTCTCCGGCGTCAGGCGTCTGGTGGATGCGGCGCTTGCCGCGCAGTTCGTGCCGGAAGTGCTTGACCGCATTGGTGACGTAGGCGCGGTCGCGCGGCAGGCCCGCCTCGGCGAGCGCGCGGTCCAGCACCTGGCCCGCCGGGCCGATGAAGGGCCGACCCGCCAGGTCCTCCTGGTCGCCAGGCTGTTCGCCGACCAGCATCAGGCTGGCATGGGCGGGCCCTTCTCCGGTCACGCCCTGGGTGGCGTCGCGCCAGAGGCCGCAGCGGCGGCAAAGGTCGACGCTGGCGGCGATCTCTTCCAGGCTGGTTGGCACGTCCTGGCCGTAGGCGCCGTCGCGGGCGACCTTCTGGGCCAGGCGGACCACCCGACGGGAGGGTTCGGAGGGGGCCTTGGCGACCATGTCGACGGTCCGGGCTTCGGCGGCTGAGATCAGTTCCGGAATGAGCCGGGCCTCGGGCAGGTTCCGCCAGTAGCGCTTGGGCATCTCCTTCTGCATGGCCCCGACCTTGAGACGGGCAGGATTGAAGATCGAGGCGTAGTAGGTGCGCCAGTAGTCCTCCAGGGCGTCGTCCGGCGGGCGATGGGAGGCGTCCAGGCCAGGACTGAAGGCCAGGCGCCGCAGGTCCCAGTGGGCGCAGCCGTCCGGCGTCAGGATCGACCACTTCATGTTGGGGAAGCGCTCGGCGAAGAACGGGGCCGTGGCCTCCACCACCCGGTGGGCGGGTTCGAACCAGGCGGCGTAGGCCTCCCTGCCCGCCTCGTCCTCGACCCGGCGGAAGCGGACGAAGGCCTTCATCTTATGCGAGGCCTTGCCGACCTGGTGGGCGAAGTCATGGACGCGGGCGACCAGCCGGTCGGAGGCGATGCGCATCAGGTGCGGCTCGCGCGCCAGCCGCCAGAGCAGATGGTAGAGAAGGCCGAACCGCTCCGGCGCGCGGTGCAGGATGACCGGCCGCGCCAGGTCGATGAACTCGCGCGGGGCCGCGAAGGCGGGCGCCGTCGCCTGGGGCGTGACCAGCTCGCCGAACAGGTCCCCCTCCCCGCCCACCGTCCAGGCGACCTCGGCGGGCGGGACGCCGAGGCCCCGCAACACCCGGGCGGCGGCGCGCCAGCCCTCGAAATCGGTCTCGGAGCCGAGGCGGACCAGCTTCATGCGAACAGGTCCGGCTGGATGGGCGGCGGGACCAGGCGCTCGCCCAGGTCCGCCTGATCGGTGAGCGCGCCGGGGCTCCAGTCCTCGGTGACGATGAACGGCTTCACCTTGTCGAGGCCGCGGGCCAGGCGCTTCACGTCCTCCAGGCGCAGGCGCTTGTAGCGGCGCACCTCCAGCATGCGATCGACGCTGCGCACGCCCAGGCCGGGCACCCGCAGCATGCGCTCGCGCTCGGCGCGGTTGATGAACTGCTCGAACGCAGCCACGATCGACGTC
>CAMFHW010000587.1 GCA_945952175.1 uncultured Phenylobacterium sp.
GAGCTGGATCGGGGTGAGCGGGTTCTTGATCTCGTGGGCGATGCGCCGCGCCACGTCGCGCCAGGCGGCGTTCCGCTGGGCCGCCACGAGGCGGGTCACGTCGTCGAAGGTCAGCACCAGGCCGTCCTCGCTGCGGCTGGCCCGGACCCGCAGGCGGTGGGTGTCGCGGGCGCGCGCCACATCGACCTCCTCCTCCGCCTCGCCGGCGATGCGGGCGTTGTCCGCGATCAGGGCGAACTCCGGCGCGACCTCGGCCAGGGCCCGGCCATGACCGCGATCGCCGGGCAGGTCGAGCAGGCGCACGGCCTGGCGATTGGCGGCGGAGATCTTCCCGTTCGCATCGGTGGCGATGACGCCCGCGGAGACCTCGGACAGCACGGTTTCGATGAACTGGCTGCGCTGCTTGGCCTCGTCGCTGGCCTGGGTCAGGGCCTCCTGCTGGGTCTGCAGGTCACGGGTCATGCTGTTGAAGGCGTGGCTGAGGACCGCGATCTCCTCGGGATCGTTGTCGGCGTCGACGCGTGCGGTCAGATCACCCTTGGCGACGCGGCCGGCGGCTTGCACAAGGCGCCCGACCGGGCCGGAGATCGAATTGGCCGCAGCCATGCCGAGCCAGACCGCACCCACCAGGACCAGCAGTGCGGTCTCGGTATAGGAGAGCGCGAACACGGTCTGGATGCGCTGGCGGCTCGCGGCGGCCTCGCGGTAGGAGCCCAGCGAGGTCTCCGCCTCGGTGAGGTTCTCGACGATCCCCTTCTCCACCGGACGGGTCAGGTAGAGATAGGCGTCCGGATAGGACTTCAGGCGATAGAGGGTCCGGGTCAGGTCCGAGGAGACGAAGATGTCGCCCTCGTCGGCGGCCTTGAAGCCGGAGGCCGGCGGCACGACGAAGGCCGGTCCGGGTCCCACCTCGGCGCGCGCTAGGATGCGGCCCTCGCGGTCGACCAGATAGGCGCCCGGGAAGCCGTGGTCGGCCGCCTGCTGCGCCAGGAAGTGGCTGTAGGTGACGGGGCTCGACTGCAGCGCCGAGGCCGCCTGGTTCAGGTCCCCGGCCATCAGGGTCACGTGGGTGCTGACGTAGCGCTTCTGCTCATCCATGTAGGAGCGGAAGACGGTCGCGGAGTTCTCGACCACGGTCTGGACGCGGCTCGAGAACCAGTCCTCGACGCCGCGATTGACCAGCACGCCATAGAACACCGCCACCACCAGCGCCGGAACCATGGCGGCGAAGGCGAACAGGGTGACGAACCGCAGGTGCAGACGGGCGCCGGCATCGTTCGACTGGGCGTCCAGCAGGGCCAGCAGGCGCACGCCGACCATGGCGGCCAGGAACAGGATCAGGACCAGGTTCAGGCCCAGGATCACCAGGATGTTGCGGCTGGCGGGCGCGAGCGGCCCGGTCTCGGGCGGCGAAGCGGCGAGCAGCACGGCGATGCCCGTCAGCAGGGCCGCGACCACGTAGCCGCCGCCCAGCACATAGCGGGATTGCAGCGCGCGCCAGATGCGGACCGCGCGGGTCAGTTCGGGCTCGGACTCGTGCACGACAGACGCCATCGCCCGGAAATTAGGCGAGACTGTGCCTTCCACTCAACAGGCATGTTGCCCGAAAGCGTCAGTATGACGTGATCAGCGACGGCCGCGGCTCATCTCCACGCCGAGGTCCTGGATCTTCTTGCGCAGGGTATTGCGGTTGAGGCCCAGGATTTCCGCCGCGCGCACCTGATTGCCGCGCGTCGCCGACAGCGTCAGCTGGATCAGGGGCCGTTCGACCTCCTCCAGCACGCGGTCATAGAGGCCGACGGGCGGGATGCCGTCGGGCTGCTCGGCGAAGTAGCCGCCCAGGTGCCGCTCGACCAGGGCCGACAGCGTGATCGGCCCCTCTTGCCCGGCCACCGGAGCTTGGTGGTCGGCCAGTTCCCGCTCGATGATCCGGGCGGTGATCAGCTCTTCGCCATAGAGTGCGCAGATGCGTCGGACCAGATTCTCCAACTCGCGCACATTGCCCGGCCAGGCGTGCAGCTTCAGCCGCTCCAGCGCGCTGGCGTCGATCGTCTTGGCGGGCAGGCCCTCGCGGTTGGCGCGCAGCAGGAAGGCGCGCGCCAGGTCCGGGATGTCCTCGGCGCGGTCGCGGAGCGGCGGCAGGCGCAGGGGGGCGACGTTCAGGCGGAAGAACAGGTCCTCGCGGAACAGGCCCTGCTGGATCAGCGAGCGCAGGTCGCGGTTGGTCGCGGCGATGATGCGCACGTTCGGCCTGCGGCCGGTCTTGGGGTTCAGCGCCGTCTCGGAGCCATCGATCACCCGCAGCAGGCGGGTCTGGGCGTCGAGCGGCATGTCGCCGATCTCGTCGAGGAACAGGGTGCCGCCGTCGGCCTCGACCAGCTTGCCGTAGTCGCCGTCCTCGCGGCCGAACAGCTCGGCCTCGACCCGTTCTCGCGGCACGGCGGCCAGGTTGATGACCACGAACTTGCCGTCCTTGCGCCGGCCCATGTCGTGCAGGGCGCGGGCGACCAGCTCCTTGCCGGTGCCGCTCTCGCCCAGGATCAGCACCGTCAGATCGGCGCCGACCAGACGGGCGATGGTGCGGTAGACGTCCTGCAT
>CAMFHW010000588.1 GCA_945952175.1 uncultured Phenylobacterium sp.
GCCCAGAAGGACGTGGTGTTCGAGGGCCACGCCATCGAGTGCCGGATCAACGCCGAGAACCCGCGGACCTTCGTCCCCTCGCCCGGCACGATCACCGACTTCCACGCCCCGGGCGGGCTGGGCGTGCGGCTCGATAGCGCCATGTACGCCGGCTATTCGATCCCGCCCTATTACGACAGCCTGATTGGCAAGCTGATCGTCCATGGCCGCGACCGGCAGGAGTGCATCGCGCGCCTGAGCCGCTGCCTGGGCGAGATCGTCGTCGGCGGGGTCGAAACCACGATCCCGCTGTTCCAGGACCTGCTGCAGCAGCCGGAAATTCTGGAAGGCGCCTACAACATCCACTGGCTGGAGCGGTGGCTGAAGAGCCAGGAGCCGGCGGCCTAGCTCTGCACCGCTCATCCCCGCTTTGGCGGGGATGAGCGGATATGGCGATGGCTAGGGTGTGAAGCGCCGCGGTTGCTTGCCGCCGGCGAGCGGCAGCTTGCTCTCGTCGACGATCTGACCGGCCTTCATCACCCAAGCGATCTTCTTGACGTTGTTGATGTCCTTGGCCGGGTCGGCGCTGAGCATCACGAGGTCGGCCAGCTTGCCGGGCTCGACGCTGCCCATGGTGTCGGCCGTGTAGATCTCGGTGGCCGCCGTATCAGTGAAAAACTTGATCACGTCGAGCGGGGCGATGCCGGCGGCGACCAGCAGCTCCATCTCGCGATGGGTGGCCGGACCGCTGGACTGGTCGGTGCCGAGCGCCACGACGCCGCCGGCCGCATGGATCTTGCGGATGTTTTCCTGAGCGATCGGGGTCATCAGCTTCATCCACCAGGTCCAGGAGCGGGCCTGGAACTCGGCGCGGGTCTTGGTGCGCAGGGTCTCGCGGTCCTCCGCGCTGAAGGTCGCCGCATAGAGCGGCTGGTCCAGGAACTCAGGATGCTCGGCGAGGCGTGAATAGTTCTCGCCGATGGTCAAGGTCGAGGCGAAGGGGATCTTCTTGGCGCCCATCAGTTTGACGAAACTGTCGCTGACCGGGCCCTGGATCACCGGGTGGGCCAGGCTGTCGGAGCCGGCATAAATGGCTTCCAGCGAGCGCAGTTCGCTGGAGACGTGGACCGTCGTGCGGATGCCATGCTGGTTGTAGTAACGGGTGATCTGCTCCAGCAGTGGCAGGGGCATGAGCGTGATCATTGGCCGCGAGCCCCAGCCCTCCTCCTCGAGGGTGAGCTTGACCACGTCGGGCTGCTGCTCGGCGATGTGCTTGTCGAGAAGCGCCTTGTCCTTCTCGAAGTCCTGGATGTTCACGGCCATGTTGGCGCCGTGGCTGCCCGGATAGGTGATCAGGTTGCCGGTGGCGAAGATGTGCGGCGCTGCGATCTTGCCGGCCCGCTCGTCCGCCCGCAGGGGCAGGATGATGTCGGCCTGGTTGCCCGCGTCATAGACGGTCGTGACGCCGGAATAGAGGAAACCCGCCAGGGCCTGGGTCGCGGCGGCGCGGGCCTCGGCGTCGGTTTTCTGCGGGGCGACGCCGCCGCGCAGATGGATGTGGACGTCCATCAGGCCAGGGATCAGGTACTTGCCGCGCCCGTCGATCCGCTTGCCCTTGGCGGGGCCGGCGACGGCGGAAGGGGCCACCGCCACGATCTTGTCGCCCTCGACGGCGACGCTCATGTCGGCCTGGGGCGCGTGTCCGGTCCCGTCGATCAGGGTGACGTGCTCGATCGTGTAGCTGTCGGCGCGCGCCGCCAGCGGCGCGGCCAGGGCGATCGTGGCGCAGGCCGCCAGGAACAGTCGCTTCATGGGAATCCCCCGAACACCGGCCAGGGCCGGAAATAGGCCCTCACCCTACCCGCTCCCCCTGCGAGAGGGAGAGGGATTCTGGGGATCGGATCGGTCGAAGACCGTTCCTGTCCCGGGAAATGGCTCGGTGTCGGGGACAGGAACACTATTCCGGCAGGCGCAGTGCGGCAGCGGTCTGGGACGGAATAGCGATCCAGTCCCCTATCGCGCCAAGAGCTCTCGGTGCGCCTCGATGCCCGCCACGAGGGCGTCGACATCGGCTTGGTTGTTGTAGGCGTGGAACATCGCCCGGACATTGCCGTCGCGGCTCGACGTGATCACGCCGCGCGCGGCCAGGGCGGCGACCAGGGCGTCCTCGTCGTTCGAGCGGATGGCGACCTGGGGGCCGCGGCGGGCGTCGTCGCGCGGCGTGGCGAGCTTGGCGCCCCGCTGGGCCAGGCGGTCCATGGCCTGACCGGTCAGGTCGCGGATGCGGGCCTCGATGAGGTCGATCCCGACCTCGGCGATCAGGTCGAGGCCGGCCTTGGCAGCGTAGCAGTTGGGGACGGGCGGCGTGCCGGTTTGGAACCGTGCTGCGGTCGGAGCTGGGTCGTTGGCGAAGATGTCCATGGCGTGGGTGTCGGCCTGGGCGAACCAGCCGCTGACCGTGGGCGTCAGCGCCTGGACGTGGTCGCGCCGGACATAGAGGAAGCCGATCCCGGCCGTGCCCAGCAGGTATTTCAGCATGCCGCCGACCGCGAAATCGACACCGAGGGCGCGGACGTCGACCTTCATCGCGCCGACCGCCTGGAAGCAGTCCAGCAGCAC
>CAMFHW010000589.1 GCA_945952175.1 uncultured Phenylobacterium sp.
CCCCTCCACCGCTTCGCGGTCCCCCTCCCCCAACAGGGGAGGACCTGGGCGCCGTCACCGCAACGGCCGCAGCCTGTTCACATGCCCCATCTTGCGGCCCGGCTTGGCGTCGCGCTTGCCGTAGAGATGCAGCCGCGCCTCGGGCTCGGCGGCGAGCTTGGCCCAGGCCAGGGCTTCTTCGCCCAACAGGTTGGTCATCTCCACCCGCGCCAGCGCGTGGGTCGGGCCCAGCGGCCAGCCGGCGACGGCGCGGATATGCTGCTCGAACTGGTCGACCTCGCAGCCGTCCATGGTCCAGTGGCCGGTGTTGTGCACCCGCGGCGCGATCTCGTTGACCAGCAGGCGGCCGTCGGCGAGCTCGAACAGCTCGACCCCGATCACCCCCACATAGTCGAGCCCGGCCAGGATCTGGGCGGCAATACGCTCGGCCTGGGCGGCGATCTTGGGCGTCACCTCCGCCGGCGCGAGGGTCCGGCGCAGCACGCCGCCCTCGTGATGGTTCTCGGCCAGGGGATAGACCGCGATGCCGCCATCGCGACCACGCGCGGCGATGACCGACAGCTCGCGCACGAAGGCGGCGGGCGCCTCGACGATCACCGGCTTGCCGCCCAGGGCCTCGAAGGCGGCGGCGGCGGCGGCCACGTGCTCGACCCAGCGCTGGCCCTTGCCGTCATAGCCGTCGCGGCGGGTCTTCATCAGGGCGGGGGCGCCGATGCGGCCGACCGCCTCGATGGCGCTCTCCGGGCCGTCGGCCGCGGCGAAGGCCACGGTGGCGACGCCTGCGCCATTGAGGAAGGTCTTCTCATCGACCCGGTCCTGGGCGACCGCCAGGGCGCGGGGACCCGGCGCCGTCTGGGCGCCGGCGGCGGCCAGGCGCTCCAGCGCCGCGGCCGGTACGTTCTCGAACTCGAAGCTCACCACGTCCGAGAGCCGCGCCAGGGCGGCCAGGCCTTCGGGATCGTCATAGGCGGTGGTGATCACGTGGGCGGCGACGCGACCGGCCGGACAATCGGCCTCGGGGTCCAGGATCGCCACGTCGAAGCCCAGCCGGCTCGCGGCCTGGGCCAGCATGCGGCCGAGCTGGCCGCCGCCGAGGATGCCTATGGTGGAGCCGGGTGGAAGCGGGAACATGGAAGGGGTCAGGCGTCCTCGACCGTCTCGGCCACGCTCTCGGCGAGCTTGCGGCTGTAGGCGGCGACGCGCTCGGCGAGCTCCGGGTCGGACACCGCCAAGATCCGCGCGGCCATCAGGCCGGCGTTCTTGGCCCCCGCCTCGCCGATGGCGAGCGTCGCCACCGGAATGCCGGCGGGCATCTGGACGATGGAGAGCAGGCTGTCCATGCCCTTGAGCGCCTTGGACTCCACCGGCACGCCCAGAACCGGCAGGTCGGTCATCGAGGCGGTCATGCCCGGCAGGTGCGCCGCCCCACCCGCGCCGGCGACGATCACCTTCACGCCCGCGGCCTTCGCGCCCCTGGCGAACGCGTACATGCGGTCCGGCGTGCGGTGGGCGGAAACCACCTTGGCTTCCCAGGCCACGCCCAGGGCGTCGAGATTGTCGGCGGCGCCCTTCATGGTCGGCCAGTCGGAGCGGCTGCCCATGATGATCGCGACGGGCGCGGACTTGGCGCTCATGAACTCAGGGTCCCCACCGTTCGGAAGAACGGCCATTTTATAGTTTCGGGCGTCTCTCGCGCCGAACCGGCGACCACTTCGGCGGAGACGCCCGCGGCGGAAAGGCGCGGAGTATAGGCGCCGGCTTTGCGCGGGCAACCAAGCACGGTTAGGATTCTTAACGCAGCGAGTTCCTCGCTGATTCTGGAACGAACCCATGAAGGTCTCCGGCGCCCGGAACGAGCCTTTTTCGACGATCCGCAAGCGCAACCTGGCGCAGGCGGGCGCGGCGGTCTCGGCCTATGCCAGTCCGCCGTCCGACAAGACCGCCTTCCTGGGCCTGACCGAGGCCGAGCTGACGCCGGCCGTCCAGGGCGCGGTCCAGACCCTGCTGGGCGAGATCGACGACCTGCGCGCCGAGGTGTCCCGCCTGAAGGCCAGGCTCAGCGAGGCCGAGGATCTGGCGGACCGCGACCCGCTGACCCCGGTGCTGAATCGCCGCGCCTTCGTGCGCGAACTGGGCCGGATCCGCACCTTTTCCGAACGCTACGGCTCGCCGGCCAGCCTGGTCTTCTTCGATCTGGACGGCTTCAAGCACGTCAATGACCGCTTCGGCCACGCCGCCGGCGACTCGGCGCTGCAGGCCGTGGCCCAGCGCCTGGCCGGCAACATCCGGGAAAGCGACATCGTCGGCCGCATGGGCGGGGACGAGTTCGCGGTGATCCTGGTCCAGGCCGACAAGGCGACCGCCGAGGCCAAGGCCCTGGCCCTGTCGAAGTCGATCGAGAACAGCCCGATCCGCTTCGGCGACTGGTCGGCGCCCCTGCACATCTCGTTCGGCGTGCGCGAGATCACCCCGGACCTCGAGCCCGAGACCCTGATCGCCGAAGCCGACGCCGCCATGTTCGCCCGCAAGCGCGAACGCCGGCAACAGGCGGGGTAGGCCGCCTCCCACCACCGTCATCCTAGGCCTTGTGCCTAGGA
>CAMFHW010000590.1 GCA_945952175.1 uncultured Phenylobacterium sp.
GCCCCGCCTCGGCCACGTGCAGCTTGACCCCGCCGACCTCGCGCCAGGCGAAGGAAACCCCGTCCACGCCCCCTCCTACAGGTTGGTGCGCACCGCGAAGAGCTCGGGGAAGAACGACCCCGCGAGCGCGCGCGCCAGATAGGTGGCGCCGGACGAGCCGCCTGTCCCTCCCTTAAAACCGATGATCCGCTCTACGGTTTTGAGGTGGGCGAAGCGCCACTGCTGGAAGCGGAACTCCAGGTCCACCAGCTTCTCGGCGAGCTCATAAAGGTCCCAGTAGCGCTCGGGGTCTCGATAAACCTGCATCCAGGCCGCCTCGACCTCGGGACTGGCCTTGTGAGGCTCGCGCCAGTCGCGCTCGATCTGCCCGCCGGGGATGGCGAACCCGCGGCGCGCCAGGAGCCGGACGCATTCGTCATAGAGGCTGGGCGCCGCCAGGGCCTCGGTGAGCGCCGGATAGGCCGGCGTGTCCTCGTGCACCTTCATCATGGCGGCGTCCTTCGCCCCCATCAGGAACTCCAGGGTCCGATACTGGTGCGACTGGAAGCCCGAGCTCTGCCCAAGATAGGGCCGGATGTCGTTGTATTCGCTGGGGGTCAGGGTTGCGAGCACATCCCAGGACTGGATGAGCTGGGTCTGGATGCGGCTGACCCGGGCGATCATCTTGAAGGCTGGCCCCAGGTCGTCCGCGGCGATGTGTCTGCGCGCACCCGCCAGCTCGTGGATCGAGAGCTTCAGCCACAGCTCCGAGGCCTGGTGGATGACGATGAACAGCAGTTCGTCGTGCTCGGGCGACAGCGGCTTCTGGGCGCTGAGCAGCGCATCCAGCGCCAGGTATTCGCCATAGCTGATGTCCGGCCGCGCGTGGATCGCCTGGCCTTCGGTGGTGGAGCTCATCGCGGCGCCTGCGTCTGTTGCATGCCGCCGGGATAGCCCGCCCTCGCCCGCCGCGCTAGCGATCCGGTTCGGGGTTGTAGTTCGGCTGGTCGATGGCGATCTGCTCGGTGATGTTGGCCTTCAGCGCGGCCAGCAGGCCCGGCGTGGCGACATCCATCTCGCCGGACTGCAGGCGCTCGCAAAGCTCCGCGTTCAGCGCCTTGAGGTCGCCCTCATGGCCGAGCAGCGCGCTCAGCCGCCCGATCGCGGCGGCCTCGGCGGCGGGGCCCTGGGTCAGCTCGCGGCGCACCACGCCCAGCACGTTCACCGCCACCCGCGCCAGGAAGGCGTCGCGCGGCGGCAGGCCCGGCCGCACGCCGTCAATCCAGCGGGAGACGGCCTCGACCAGTTCGTCGGCTCGGGGATGCTCGATCACAGGCCCGCCTCCAGCAGCTTCACAAGGTCGATCTCGGTCTCGGACACCCGGCGGCCGATCATCGGCCGCTCGACGGACTTCTCCATGCCCGTGGCGTAGGACTGGTACATGGTCAGGCACATGATGCCCCACTTGAGCGAGCCGAGGGCCTGCCAGTAGAGCACCCGGCTCAGCGGCACCTCGACGCCACCGGCCTCGGCATAGCCGTCCAGCAGTTCCTGATAGTCGCCAAACCCGCCGACCGGGCTGTCGGCCTTTCCGAACCGCCAGGAATTGACGCAGATCCAGGAGAGGTCCTCCGCCGGGTCGCCATAGTGCGACAGTTCCCAGTCCAGCACCGCCGCAACCCCCTTATCGGGGTCGAACATGATGTTCCCATTGCGGAAGTCGCCGTGCAGCAAGGTGGTCGGGACCGGCGGCGGATTGCGCTTCAGGTGCTGCAAGGCGAGTTCGAGGATCGGCCGCTGTGCGCCCGTCGCGCGATAGACCGCCTCGTAGCGCTCGATCTCGACATTCACGTCGGCGGTCTTCAGCGGGATGCCCTGCCCGTTCATGGTGTGGATCTTCGCCGCCACCTGGCCGCACGGGCGCGCCAGCTTCGGGCGGAGAGCGTCGAACTTCGGGTCGGAGACGATCTTGCGGCCGAGGGTCTCGCCGGCGATGCGGGCGGTGATGTGGGCCTCGCCCAGGCCGTCCTGCGGCTGGCAGAGCCGGATCAACGGGGCGACCGGCGCGCCGACGCGGCCGGCTTCGGTGATCAGAGCCGCCTCGGTGGCGAGCGAGACCGAGCGAGAGGTCTCCTCGTCGAAGGGCGCTGACCGGCGGCGCAGAATCATCTCGCGGCGACCGGCGTCGCCGCCTGTCACCGCGAAGGCCCAGGTCTCCATGCTCGCCCCGCCGGACAGCCGCTGGGCGTCCTCGATCCCCGTCCCGCCGAGCGTCGGCGCGAGGCGTTCAAGGGTTGCGACGATATCGACTTCCATGACGTTGCGGCGCCTCGCGCTTGCTTGCTGCTTGACGATCTGGAGGAGAGAGCGCCGGCTTGTAAATCGTCAAAATGCACGGTCGCGCCCGCCAGGAAAGATGACCAAAGGGAAACGTCATGGACTTCAACTTGCCGCCCGATCTCGTTGCTTACCTTGCGGAACTCGACGCCTTCATCGAGGCCGAGATCAAGCCGATCGAGCAGCGTGACGACAACATCCGCTTCTTCGACCATCGTCGGGAGCACGCCCGCACGGACCGGCACCGGGACGGCCTGCCGCGGCGCGACTTTGCGCTC
>CAMFHW010000591.1 GCA_945952175.1 uncultured Phenylobacterium sp.
GATCAGGTTCATCCGTTCGTTCCAGTCGGCCAGGTAGTCCCGGTAGCGCTCCAGGTCAGCGAGCGCGGCCGGACCGGCGCCGCTGACGCGTGCGAAGTCGGCGGCCGTCGCGACCTCGACGGCGCCGGGCTGATCGGCGGTAGGGCTAGGCGGCGCGGCGGCGGACATGGGCCAGCAGGGCTGTCAGCGCGCCGGGGGTGACGCCTTCGATCCGGGCGGCCTGACCAAGCGTGAGCGGTCGGACCGCAGCCAGCTTCTCGCGCACCTCGTTGGAAAGACCGCCGACGGCGCGGTAGTCCAGCTCCGCGGGCAGGCGCAGGTTCTCGTCGCGGCGGAAGGCCTCGGCGTCGGCGGCTTGGCGATCGAGATAGCCGGCATAGGACGCATCGATCTCGATCTGCTCGCGAACCGCGGGGCTCCAGCCGCCGATCTGCGGCCAGATGGCGGCCAGGTCGTCGAAGCCGATGGTCGGATAGGCCAGGAGCTGGCTGAGGTCGCGGCGCTGGCCGTCGGCCTTGACCGGTAGGCCGGCTTTCTCGGCCTGGGCCGGGGTGAGGGTAAGACTTTTCGCCAGCGCGCGGGCGTCGACGAGGGCCGAGGCCTTTGAACGGAAAGCTGTTTCACGTGAAACACCGACGCAGCCCAGCGCGATGCCGCGCTCGGTCAGCCGCTGGTCGGCGTTGTCGGCGCGCAGGGTCAGGCGGAATTCCGCCCGGCTGGTGAACATCCGATAGGGCTCGGTGACGCCGCGGGTGACCAGGTCGTCGATCAGGACGCCGATATAGGCCTCGTCGCGGCCGAACACGGCGGGGTCGGAGCCGGCGGCGGCGCGGGCGGCGTTCAGCCCGGCCACCAGGCCCTGGGCGCCGGCCTCCTCATAGCCCGTGGTGCCGTTGATCTGGCCGGCGAGATAGAGCCCGGGCAAGCGCTTGACCTCCAGGGTCGCGTCCAGTTCCCGAGGATCCACATAGTCGTACTCGATGGCGTAGCCATGACGCTTCACCTGCACCCCTTCCAGGCCGGGGATGGTGCGCAGGAACAGGTCCTGGGTCTCCGCCGAGACCGAGGTCGAGATCCCGTTCGGATAGACCGTGTCGTCGTCCAGGCCTTCAGGCTCCAGGAAGATCTGGTGGCTGGTCTTGTCGGCGAACCGGACCACCTTGTCCTCGATCGACGGGCAGTAGCGCGGGCCACGACCATTGATACGCCCACCATAGACGGCGGATTCGCCCAGTCGCTCGGCGATGATCCGGTGGGTTTCCTCGGTCGTATAGGTGATGCCGCAGGCCACCTGGGGCGTCGTGATCTTCGCGGTCAGGAAGGAGAAGGGGATGGGCTCGTCGTCCGCCGCCTGCATTTCCAGCCGATCCCAGGCGATGGTCTTGCCGTCGAGCCGCGCCGGGGTGCCGGTCTTCAGGCGGCCCATCTGCACGCCCAGGGCATAGAGCCGGTCCGACAGGCCAATGGCCGGCGCCTCGCCGACCCGCCCGGCCGGGATACGCTTCTCGCCCTGATGGATCACACCCTTCAGGAAGGTCCCGGTCGTCAGAACCACGCGACCCGCCGCATATTCGGCGCCCGACGCCCCGATCACCCCGGCCACGCGGCCGTCGCGAACGATCAGGTCTTCCACCGCCTCGGCGAGAAGGGTCAGATTGGGGGTCGAAGCGAGCTCGGCCTGCATGGCTTCGCGATAGAGCTTGCGGTCGATCTGGGCCCGGGGCCCGCGAACCGCCGCGCCCTTGGAGCGGTTCAGCAGCCGGAACTGGATGCCGGCCAAGTCGGCCAGCCGGCCCATCACCCCGTCCAGGGCGTCGATCTCACGGACCAGGTGGCCCTTGCCCAGGCCACCGATGGCCGGGTTGCAGCTCATCTCGCCGATGGTTTCGAGCTTGTGGGTCAGCAGCAGGGTGCGCGCGCCGAAGCGGGCGGACGACGCCGCCGCCTCGCAGCCCGCATGGCCGCCACCGATGATGATCACGTCCCAGGAGGTCACGCGCGCAGATCTCACATTCCGCCGGATATGGGCGGGCGGTTCCTATAGCGGAAGGGCGATGGGGTTTCACGTGAAACCTGGGGTCCACCCTCACCTTACCTCTCCCGCAAGCGAGAGAGGGCGCGTCTGCGCCGCGCCGGCACGGCCTCGCCAGTTTCCGTCGAGCTTGGCCAGTTGCCCGCCCCGTTCCTCTCCCGCGAGCGGGAGAGGTTAGGTGAAGGGTCTTGCGCCCTGTTTCACGTGAAACAGCTTATTTTCCAATGCAGAAGCTGGCGAAGACCCGGTCCAGCACGTCCTCCGGGTCGATACGCCCGGTGATCCTGTCGAGCGCCCGACCGGCGAGACGCACGTCCTCGGCCGCCAACTCCAGCGCGTCGCGGAAGCTCAAGGCGTTCCGCAGCCGGGCCACGGCCTCGCCGAGCAATTCCCCGTGACGCAGACGTGTGGCGGTCGGAAGCTCGGCCGATCCCAGAGCGTCGACCACCCGAGATGTGAGCGTGGCCTCGAGAATCGCCACGTCGGCCGTTTCACGTGCGCTGAGCCGATGGACCTCCAGCTCCAGGGCCCGCGCCTCGGCGAGCGC
>CAMFHW010000592.1 GCA_945952175.1 uncultured Phenylobacterium sp.
GGCCATAGACAGAGGCTTCGTCCGGGAAGTGGAATCCGATGTGGAAACCCTCCGGATAGGTCTGGGCGCCGTCACGGCGCAGGCGGCTCAGCACCAGGACGAGGCCGGTCTCGTCGCGGAGGATGGCCAGACCGTTCTGGCCGCGGGTCTCGAGGTGGGTGAAGCCCAGATGGGCCTCGAAGAAATCGCGCGTCGCGGCGATGTCGGGGACGGCGAGGTCGAGGTGGTTCAGGCGCATGGCCAGCTCCTTCGAAAAGGGCTCGGCGCGCTTGGAGGCTGATCGTCAGGCCAGTCGCGCCGAGCCGCCGGCGCGGGATTGCGCCGGTCGGTCTCGTCGCGGGTCCCCCGCGGCCCGAAGGCGGCGGCGACAGGTGGCCCTCGCGGGCTGACCGGGCTTACCGATACCGGTCCATGGCCTTTTTCGACCGCGCCAGGATAGGATCGCCAGAGGTCGGGGTCAAAGGCGAGGGGCGGGCCTCTGGCGGGCGCCGCGGCTAGGTCGAACACTCGATTGGGAGACGCCGCTTCTCCTGCCGGACGTCATCGCCGGCCTTGCGCCGGCGACCCATGCGCGCCTCACGTCCAGAGAAGCCCCGATCACGGAGATCATGGGTGGCCGGGACAAGCCCGGCCAGGACGTCGAGATATTTGATTCAGGCGCTTGGTTGGGTTTTCAGCCTAGTCGTCGAACCCGACGAACACGCTCGCCTCGGCCACGCTCTTGCGCTCCGATACCACGGCGTTGGCCGGGAAGGTCTCGTCCGGCCAGCCCAGTGCGATGCTCTTCATGATCACCTGGTCGTCGGCGATCCCGGCATGCTCGCGCACCACGGGCGACTGCATGATGCCCTGGCTGTTGATCACCGCGCCCAGGCCCCGCGACCAGGCGGCGTTGACCAGGGCGGTCGCGACGGCGCCGCAGTCGAACGGCGCATCGTCCATGCCTTCAAGCTCCTTGTCGAAGGTGACGATCACGCAGACCGGGGCGTCGAACTGGCGGAAGCCGCGCAGCACCCAGTCCTGGCGCGCCTCCTTGTCCTCGCGCGCGATCCCCATGGCGCCGAACAGCTGCTTGGCGACGCCGACCTGCCGGTCGCGGTGCTTGCCCTCAAAGCCGCGCGTTCCGGTCCGGAACTCGCGCGAATGCGGCACTCCGGCCAGATTGCGCTCGGTATTCCCCGCCCGGATCCGATCCAGCGGTTCCCCGGTGATGACGTAGAAATTCCACGGCTGGGTGTTCATCGACGACGGCGCCCGCATCGCCAGGCCGATAATCTCCTCGATCACTTCGCGCGGCACCGGGTCTGGCTTGTACCCGCGGATGCTCCGGCGGCCGAGGATGACGTCGTCAAACTGCATGGAAAATCCCTGGGATAACACGGTTTCAAACGGCTGTTCGTCTCAGCGCTGTAACCGCATCGCGCGGCCAAGTCGACCGCCTCAAACGAAAAACGGGGGCCCCGAAGGACCCCCGTTCCGTACGTTCCCCTCCGAAAGAGGCTCCGGACTACTCGTGCAGGGCTTCGCCGTGCAGCGCCATGTCCAGACCTTCCACTTCGCCCTCCTCGGAGACCCGCAGGCCCGTGGTGAACTTGCAGATGTACAGGATCACCAGGGTGGCGATGGCCGTGTAGATGATCGTCACGCCCACACCCTTGGCCTGGGTCAGCAGGCTGTGGTCCTTGCCCAGCGGGTTGATGTTCGGATCGGCCAGGACGCCGGTGAGCAGGGCGCCGGCGATGCCGCCGATGCCGTGCACGCCGAAGGCGTCGAGGCTGTCGTCGTACTTGAAGACGTTCTTCAGCCAGACCGCGCCGGCGTAGCAGACCGCGCCCGCCACGACGCCGATCACCAGCGCGCCTTGCGGATTGACGAAGCCGGCGGCCGGGGTGATGGCCACGAGGCCGGCGACGGCGCCCGAGGCGAGGCCCAGCATGCCGGGCTTCTTGCGCTGCACCCATTCCACGACCATCCAGGCAAGGGCCGCGGCGGCAGTGGCGACCTGGGTGTTCAGCATGGCCACGCCCGCCAGGGCGTTGGAGGCGACGGCCGAGCCGGCGTTGAAGCCGAACCAGCCGACCCACAGCAGGCTGGCGCCGATCATGGTGAAGACCAGGTTCGACGGCGCCATGTTCTCCGTGCCGTAGCCCTTACGCTTGCCCATGACGAGGGCGCACATCAGGCCCGCCACGCCGGCGTTGATGTGGACGACAGTGCCACCAGCGAAGTCCAGCACGCCCGAGGCGCCCAGGAAGCCGCCGCCCCACACCCAGTGGGCGATGGGCGCGTAGACGAAGATCGACCACAGGCACATGAACAGGATCAGGGCCGAGAACTTCATGCGTTCGGCGAAGGCGCCGGCGATGAGGGCCGGGGTGATGATCGCGAAGGTCATCTGGAACATCACGAACACCGATTCCGGGATCGTGGCGGCCAGGCTGTTCGTCGAGGTCATGCTCATCGCCTTCAGGAACAGGCTCCCGAAGCCGCCGATGAAGGCGTTGGTCCCGGCGTTCGCATTGTTGGTGAAGGCCATGGAGTAGCCGCACACCATCCAGATCACCGACACCAGGC
>CAMFHW010000593.1 GCA_945952175.1 uncultured Phenylobacterium sp.
GATGAGCCTGCCGCCGGCGCGCGAGACGCCCTCCGGCTGGGGGCCGGGCTACATGTTCCACCAGCCGAGCCTGGACGGCGTGCTGCGCGAGCTCGTCGCCAGCCTGCCGGCCGCCGAGGCGCGATTGGGGGTGAAGCTCGAGGGGTTCGTCCAGGACGCCGACGGCGTGACCGCGCAGGTTACAGGCCCCGAGGGCGCCCGGACGCTGCGCGCCCGCTACATCGTCGGCTGCGACGGCGCCTGGAGCCCGGTGCGCGAGGCCATGGGCGGCGGCCTGTCCGACTACCAGTTCGACGAGCCCTGGCTGGTGGTCGACGTGAAGGTTCCCGAAGGCGCGCGCACGCCCGACGTCAATATCCAGGTCTGCGACCCGGCGCGGCCGACCACCTGCGTGCTGAGCGGGCCGGGACGGCATCGCTGGGAGTTCATGCTGCTGCCGGGCGAGACGCCGGAAGCCATGCTGGACGATGCCGTCGCGGCCGAGCTGATCGCGCCCTGGGACTGCGGGTCGGTCGAGATCGAGCGCAAGGCGGTCTACCGCTTCCACGGCCTGGTCGCGAACCGCTGGCGGGCCGGGCGGGCGATGATCGCGGGCGACGCCGCCCACCAGACGCCGCCCTTCGCCGGCCAGGGCATGTGCTCGGGCCTGCGCGACGCGGCCAATCTGGCCTGGAAGCTGGAGGCCGTGCTGGCCGGCCGGGCGGACGAAGACCTGCTCGACACCTATCAGAGCGAACGCGAGCCGCATGTGCGCGCCGCCATCGAGCTCGCCATCGGCATGGGCCGGATGGTCTGCACCCTGGACGCCCAGGCCGCGGCCCAGCGCGACGCCGGCATGCTGGCGGCCCGCGCAGCGGGCGCGCCGCCCCTGCCCCCGATCCAGGCCCCGGCCTTCGCCGCCGGTTGCATCCTGCCGGGCGCCGCGGGCGCCGGGACCCTGTTCCCGCAACCCAGCATCGGCGAGGGCGGCGAGCGCCAGCGGCTCGACGACGTCCTGGGCGACCAGGCCTGGATGCTCAGCCGACAGGCCTCGGCGCCGACGCCGGGGCTGCGCGCCCTGTCACTGGACGCACCCGAGCTGGCTCCCTTCCGTCCCGCCCTCGCGGGCTGGCTGGACAAGGCCGGGGTCGAGGCGGTGCTGGTGCGGCCCGACCGCTACATCTTCGGGGCCGGCGAGACGGCGCGGCTGACGGCGGCCTGGACCGAGACCTTCGCCCCCGCCGTCCCGGCGGCCTAGGCGCACGGCCCTTCCCTCACCCGGCCCGCGCCGCCATCGTGGCGGGGCGACAGATTCCAAGGACACGGACCGAGCATGACGGCGGAACGAGGCAACCCCCGGGCGGAGCGCACCCGCGCGGCGCTGATCGCCGCCGGCCGGCGGCTGTACAGCCAGCGGCCGGTGGACGCGGTGACCGTCGACGACATCGTCCAGGCCGCCGCCGTGGGCAAGGGCAGCTTCTACAACCACTTCGCCGACCGTGACGCCCTGGTGCGGGCCATTTCCTCCGAGATCCGCGGCCATGTCGAGACGGCGATCACCCGCGCCAACGCCGAGGTGCAGGATCCGGCCCGGCGCATGGCGCGGGCCGTCTGCAGCTATCTGCGATTCGCCCTGGACGGCTCGGAGGCGGCGGGTGTCCTGGTGCGGGTCCATAGCGGCCACACCTCGATGTCGACCCCGCTCAACCGCGGCCTGGTGGAGGATATCGAACACGGTCTGGACAGCGGCCGCTTCGTCATCCCGACCGTCGAGGCCGGCGTGCTCTATGTGCTGGGCGTCACCCAGCTCGCCCTGGTGCGCATCGTCCAGGAGCCCACCCTGGCCTTCGCCGTCTCGCTGTCACAGCAGATGTGCGCGCTCACCTTGCGGGGCCTGGGCGTGCCCGTGGCCGAGGCCGACCTGATCGCCGCCCAGGCCAGCGACGAGATCGTGCGTCGTGGGGCCTTCTCCGCCCCCGCCCCGACCGGAGCCGCCCATTGAGCCCGCGCCCGCTGACGCCCTTCGAGGGCATGGACATCCGCTCGCTGCTGGACGAGCAGGCGGCCGTGCGCGGCGACCATCCTTGCCTGGTCTGGGAGCCCTTCGAGGGCGAGACCGCGACGTGGACCTATGCGCAGTTCCGCGACGCCGTACGCCGGGTCGCCGCCGGCCTGTACGCGCGCGGCGTCCAGCCCGGCGAGCGGGTTCTGATCCATTTGGACAACTGCCCGGAGTCGGTGATCGGCTGGCTGGGCTGCGCCTATGCCGGCGCGGTCGGGGTGACGACCAACGCCAAGTCGACCCTGGACGAGTTGACCTATTTCGCCGGCCACAGCGGCGCGGTCGGCGCGATCACCCAGCCCCGGTTCGCCGACCTGGTGGCGCAGGCCGCGCCCGCCCTGGCGTGGCGGGTGGTGACGGCCAGCGACAATGGGGCCCCGGCCGCGCCATTCACCGCCGCCTTCGAGCCGTTCGACGCGCTGTCGGGAGACACCCTGGCCGATCGGCCGCACGATCCCTGGGCGCATTTCGGGATCCAATACACCTCCGGCACCACGGCCCGGCCCAAGGCGGTGCTCTGGACC
>CAMFHW010000594.1 GCA_945952175.1 uncultured Phenylobacterium sp.
CGATTTAGCTCGACCTGGGGACCCCCGGTGCGCCGGCCGCGCTGGGCGCTCGGATCATCGACCTGGCCGAATACGTGGTCGAGCACCTGGCCCTGGTCATCGATCCCTTCCCGCGCAAGCCGGGCGCGGTGTTCGAGGCCCCCGAGGCGGAGCCCGAGGAATCGCCCTTCGCGGTGCTCAAGCGATTGAAAGACAAAGAAGCGTGACCTTGGCTTTGGTTGCATCGGCCGAAGCGGCCTATATCGTCGCCTCGCGCGCACCTGCGTGGTTGGACGACCGTTCGTGAGCCGATCCCTGGTCATTGCCGTCGACGCCATGGGGGGCGACCACGGCCCGTCGATCACCATTCCCGGACTTTCGATGGCGGCGCAGCGGCTGCCGGCCGAGGTGCGCTTCCTGATCCATGGCGACGAGGCGCAGATCGCGCCGGAGCTCTCCAAGCAGGCCGCGTTGAAGGGCCGTTGCGAGGTGCGCCACACCGACAAGGTGATCGGCTCGGACGAGAAGCCGGCGACGGCGGTGCGGCGCGGGCGCGGCGCCTCGATGTGGAACGCGGTCGAGAGCGTGAAGGCCGGCGAGGCGGTGGCCGCGGTCTCCTGCGGCAACACCGGCGCCCTGATGGCGATCTCGCGCCTGATCCTGCGGATGAGCGTCGACGTGGAGCGGCCGCCCCTGGTGGTGCCGTGGCCGGGCGTGAAGGGCGTGACCACGGTCTTGGACGCCGGCGCCAACATCGATTGCGACGCCGAGCGGCTGGTCGAGTTCGCCATCATGGGCGAGGCCTATCACCGGGCCGCCTACAACATCGCGCGGCCGACCGTGGCGCTGATGAACGTCGGCTCCGAGGAGATGAAGGGCCACGAGGAGGTGCGCCAGGCCGACGCCATCCTGAGGAGCGGCCGGTTCGACATCGACTATCGGGGCTTCACCGAGGGCGACGACCTGTCGAAGAACCAGGTCGACGTGGTGGTGACCGACGGCTTCACCGGCAATGTGGCGCTGAAGACCGCCGAGGGCACGGCGAGCTATATCGTCGGCGAGCTGCGCGGGGCCCTGACCTCGACCTGGCTGGCCAAGCTGGGCGCCATGCTGGCCAGGCCCGCCCTGCGCGCCTTCATCAAGAAGATGAGCCCGCCGCCGGCCGCGCCGTTTCTCGGCCTGAACGGGCTGGTGATCAAATGCCACGGGGGCGCGGACGCCCGCGACTTCGACCAATCGATCGGCCTGGCCGTCGATTTGGCGCAAAGCGACTTCGCCTCGGAGATCGAACGGAATATGACGCGGCTCTCCGCCGCGCTGGCGGCGGCGCCCGAGTCCCCCGTCGAGGAGCCGTCCTGAGTGACCAAAGTGATGCGTAGCGTCGTGACCGGCGTCGGCGGCTATCTGCCCGACGAGGTGGTCACCAACAACGATCTGGCGCAGATCGTGGACACGTCCGACGAGTGGATCGTCGAGCGCACGGGCATTCGCCAGCGCCACCGCGCGGGGCCGGACCAGCCGGTCTCGGACCTGGCGGTGGAAGCCGCCCGTCGTGCGCTGGCGGCGGCGGGACGCACGCCCGAGGACGTCGACCTGATCATCGTCGGCACCACCACGCCCGACCTGACCTTCCCGGCGGTGGCGACCATCGTGCAGCGCAAGCTGGGCTGCCCGGTCGGCGTGGCCTTCGACGTCCAGGCGGTGTGCTCGGGCTTCGTCTATGCGCTGTCGACCGCCGACGGCTTCGTGGCGCGGGGCCGCTCGAAATGCGCCCTGGTGATCGGCGCCGAGACCATGACCCGCCTGATGGACTGGACCGACCGCGGCACCTGCGTGCTGTTCGGCGACGGGGCCGGCGCCCTGGTGCTGGAGCCGGGGGAGGGCGACGGCTCGACCGCCGACCGCGGCCTGCTGGGCTTCGCCCTGCGCGCCGACGGCACCAAGCAGGATCTGCTCTATGTGGACGGCGGCGTCTCGTCGAACGGCCAGATCGGGCATCTGCGGATGCAGGGCAATCAGGTCTTCCGCCACGCCGTGGTGAACATCTCCGAGGCGGTGATGGCGGCGGCCGGGGACGCCGGTATCGAGGTCGCGGATGTCGACTGGTTCATCCCGCACCAGGCCAACCAGCGGATCCTGGACGGCGTGGCGCGCCGCCTGGGCATCGACGAGTCGAAGGTGATCTCGACGGTCGCCGAGCACGCCAACACCTCGGCCGCCTCGATCCCGCTGGCGCTGGCCAAGGGCGTGGAGGACGGGCGGATCAAGCCGGGCGACGTGCTCTTGATGGAAGCCATGGGCGGCGGCCTCACCTGGGGCGCCTGCGTGGTGCGCCTTTAGCGCCGCTGTACGAATCGCGTCCGAACGCACCCGGAATCGCCACAGATGGCTTGAAGTCTTTGACCTGATGCGACAATCAGTCCATCAGGGTCGTCAGGCGCCGGAGCGTGACGGTCGCCGGACTGGAGCATTTGTGGGGGCGGGGTGAGTATGAAGGGCGCGACGGTGACGCGGGCCGATCTGTGCGAAGCGGTCCACGAGGAGGTGGGTCTGACCCGCCAGGATTGTTCGGAATTGGTGGAACG
>CAMFHW010000595.1 GCA_945952175.1 uncultured Phenylobacterium sp.
GCGCTGAGCGGCAATCTCAGCGGCGCTTGGTCCGAGCTAAGCTACCGATGGATCAGCCTTCATGATCGGGTCCATCTCCCGCTCCCGCGCCATCTTGCCTTTCTCTACCCGCTCTTGCGTTTGCCTTTGTGGCTGGGCAGACGGCTCGGCGTAGGCCGCCGATAGGATTGGCCGCGGCGGGTCAGCGCAAGTGCAATGGAGCGCAGAATTCACCACGAAGCTAAAAAATCATCGATAAGACAAGCACATCATAACTATCCATAACAGACCATAAGATCAAAACCTCGGCCGTCGTCATCCTGTTGACAATTTCCGGCGCATATCTAACGCCTTGCGAGGATTTATCCTGCTCATCTACCGAGCGATGTCCGGGCTGAAGCCACCACCAAGTGGCTTTCCGGCCCCAGGGGCGATAGGATGGGGTGGTCCGGCAAAAGTAGGGTTGCCCAGTTGAAATTCGCCATGGCGCGGCGCCGCGCCGAACAGTCGGGCCAGTGCCGTTGAACAGGGTTTCGCAACCGCCGCCCGTCGCCCCAGAGACAGCGCCTGGCGTGGTCGTCTGTGCGATCGGCGATATCCACGGCCGTCTCGACTTGCTGGCTTCGGCGACCGACGAGTTGCGGCGCGCGGCGCAGCTCGCCACGTCGGAAGGCCAGCGGTTCATCACGATCTTCCTCGGCGACTATGTAGATCGCGGGCCCGACTCCAAGGGCGTTATCGACCATCTCATCGCCTTCGATCGCGAAGCGCCTGGCGAGCGGGTCTTCCTGCGGGGAAACCACGAACAAACGATCCTCGATCTGGCGGATGAGGTCGAGGACGGGCTACCGTGGCTTGAGTACGGCGGGGTGGAAACGCTCGCCTCCTATGGCGTTCACCATCTGCCCAAATCGAATGGACCGGCGGCCACGACGGAACTCGGCCGCCTCATCCGCGCGGCGATCCCCGAGGATCACCTGAACTTTCTGCGTGCGACGGAGCTCTACGCCAAGTGCGGCGACTATCTGTTCGTTCATGCGGGGCTGCGCCCGGATCGGCTGATGGACGAGCAGTCGGCGGCCGACATGCTGTGGTTCCGCTACTATGCCGACGAGCCGCCGGTGCATGGCGAATTTGTGATCCACGGCCATTCGACCAATGAGCGCCCGATCCTCGGGCGCTGGCGGATCGGCATCGACACGGAGGCCTACGCCACCGGCGACCTGACCATACTGCGTCTCGAAGGCGGCGAGCGGGAATTCCTCCGCGTGTCGACCCCTGCCCCCGGCGCGCCGGCGCAGGTGACGAACTGGTCGTCCATCGACTCGTCTTATTCGCGGCGGGAGCCCAGGGCCCAGACTCGCTCCGCCACAACCGGGCAGACCCATGCGCCGCACGGGTCTCCACGCGCCGGCGCGCTGGCGGTCGTGATGGTCGTGGCGGCCGCCGCCGTCGCAGGTGGCCTGATCTTCGCGGCCCGGGTGGCGGGCGAAGGCGCGCACCCGAAGACGCCCGCGACGATCGGGCCCAGGCCTGCGGCGGCCGCGCCGGCCG
The DNA here is from genome assembly GCA_945952175.1 of uncultured Phenylobacterium sp. Lineage (GTDB taxonomy): Bacteria > Pseudomonadota > Alphaproteobacteria > Caulobacterales > Caulobacteraceae > Phenylobacterium. The sequence goes on from CAMFHW010000595.1 coordinate 1,534, forward strand.
TACCGCCCCCCCCGCCGCCGGAGACGCCAGCGGACAGCGGGCCGCAGTTGCGCCGCCCCGTCGCCACTCCGGAGCCTCCCCCGACGCAGGCGGCAGGCCCCGTGATCGCGAGCGCGACGCCCCCCTCCCCCGCGACCGACAAAGGCGGCGCGCGCGTGCAGATCGGCGCGCTCGATAGCCCGCAAGCCGCCCGGCGGGCCTGGGACAGGGTGGCCGCGGAATTTCCCGCCTTGATGAAGTCCAAGGCCTTCGATCTGGAGCAGACCGAATCCGGCGGCCGGACCTTCTACCGCGCCTATGTGGCCGGCTTCGCCGATACCGACGCGGCGCGCCAGTTCTGCCGCCAGATCGGCGCGGCGGAGATCGCCTGTATCGTCAGGTAGACCGATGGATACGCCGAGATCGGCGCTAGCTCGCCGCCTGGCGCCGTTCCTCGGCCGCCTGGGCGTCGAGGAGATAGTCTTCCATCCCGGCGTGCCGGAGCGCCCCGCCACCGGGGTTCGACCGGTCGCGCACCACGGCCCACAATTGGATCGGTTCGGTCGTTTCGACTTCACCGGCGCCGCTCGCGGCGGCGTAGGCGACTCCCTCGCCCGACGCCTCATAGGCCAGGTGAATGGCCCGGGGCGCGAACACCTGGGGCGCGCGCGACAGGAGGCTGGCGAAGATCTCGACCGATCGGTCGCGCCGCCGCGTCAGGACGAAATAGCCAAGCCACATCAGGGCGAAGGCGGCCGTGAACAGCGGCGCGGGCGCATGAGCCTTGAGGGCCGCCGCAGCCAAGGCGCCGATGATGAAGGTGAGACCTGCGATGATCGCCACAACGACCGACGGCCTCGCGCCGGCATCCAGCAGCAGGTGATGCAGATGGTTACGATCACCCACGAAGGGCGACATGCCCATCCGCGCCCGGCGGATCATCAGGGTCAGACAATCGAGCAGGGCGGGCGCGATCAGGAACGGCGCGACCTGGACGCCGGCGGGGTGTAGGTCATACTGGGTGAGCTGAATGC
>CAMFHW010000596.1 GCA_945952175.1 uncultured Phenylobacterium sp.
CACCTCGCCGGCGCGGCTCCTGCCGCTCGATCGTGGGCAGATCGTCGTCTCCGCCGAGCATGACCATGTGATCGGGCCGCCCCTGGGCGAGGCCTACGGCTCCAAGGCGATCAAGGCGGGCGACCCCGTCCAGGTGATCACCATAGCGGGCGCCGGTCATTTCGAACTGATCGATCCGGGCTCAGCCGCCTGGAAGACCCTGTTTCCCCTGGTCGACGCCCTTGGCGGCCTGTCGGCCAAGCCCTAGTCGGAAGCCATGTCCGAAGATCCGCCTCGCCGCAAAACCCTCAGCCTCAAGCCCGGCGTCGTCGTCACGCGTCCCCTGGGGCCCGAGCCGATCCGCGCGCCGAAGCCCGCCAAGCCGGCGAAGGTCGAGCCGCCGCCGCCGCCCAGCTTCGGCTGGAAGTGCAAGCCCTGCGGCAAGGGCTTCGACCCGCCGCCGGATGCGCCGGACGACGAGACTGTCCGCTGCCCCAACTGCAACGCCCGGATCGGCATCGTCGGCGACTTCAAGCAGGATCCGCCGCCGAACCGCCTGCGCGCCCGCCCGGTCAAGCGCTGACGCCTTGCCCCGGGCCCCGCGGACGCTAGGCTCCGCGATGGATCGGCGAGGACGCGGGTGATCATAACCTTCCAGGAGCGGCTATCCGACAGCCCGTTCATCGAGCGCGTTTGGCGTTCGTTCAGCGAGCGTGGCGGGCCGTTCCTGTCGGTGGCCTCGCCCAACCTGGAACTGGTCGTCACCCGGCTTCCCGGCCTGACCATGGTCACCCTGCGCGGCCCCGAGACCAAGGCCACCACCATCGAGTGCCCGCCCAACGGCCAGTGGGTCGCCATCCGCTTCCGGCCCGGCGTCTACCTGCCGTCCATCCCGACCTGGACGCTCCTGGACCATCGTAATCTCAACCTGCCCGTGGGCGGCGACGGCCGCTTCTGGCTGGAGGGCGAGGCCTGGGACCTGCCGACCTACTCCAACGCGGAAGCCTTCGTCGCCCGCCTCGTACGGCGTGGCGTCCTGGCGCGAGACGCCGCCGTGGAGGGCGTGCTGCAGGGCGACCGCCAGGCCCTGACCCGCCGCTCGGTCCAGCGCCACTTCCTCCACGCCACCGGCATGACTCACGGCGCCTTGCGCCAGATCGAGCGTGCGCGGCATGCGACCAATCTCCTCCGCGACGGCGCTTCGATCCTCGATGCCGCGCACGAGGCCGGGTACTTCGACCAGGCTCATCTGACCCGCGCCGTCCGTGGCCTGATCGGCCAGACCCCGGCGCGCATCCTTCGCCAGGAGCAGCAACTGTCGTTTCTGTACAAAACAGCGGCCGCCGCCTGAGGCATGGTCGCGCCGTCCGCCACGGAGCGTGGCGGCCCAGAGTCCAGGAGACCCAGTCGTGCAGATCGATCCCTACATCTTCTTCCAAGGGCGGACCGAGGAGGCGTTGAACTTCTATGTCGGCGCGCTGGACGCCAAGATCGAGGCCCTTGTCCGTTTTGGCGAAATGCCTGGGACCGAAGGCCCGGCGGCCCAGGCCGGCAAGGTCCTGCATGCGGCTGTGCGCATCGGCGACACCCTGGTGCTGGCCAGCGACGGCGAGAACAGCGGACAGACCAACTTCACCGGCTTCTCGCTATCCCTGAACGCCAAGGACGACGTCGACGCCAGGCGGCTGTACGACGCCCTGGCCGCGGGCGGCCAGGTCCGCGCGCCACTCGGTCCGACGCCGTTCTCGTCGAGCTTCGGCATGGTCGCCGACAGGTTCGGCGTGCCGTGGATGGTCGTCGTCGCCCCGCCGGCCGCCTGACCTGAACCCGGGGGGATTGAGATGTCTGAGCAAATTTCGGCGCGCCGCGGCGCGCAATATTGGGCCGGCTGGGTCATGAGCGGCCTGGTGATCGCCTTCATGATCCTGGACTTCGGCATGAAGCTCGCAGCTCTGCCGGTGGTCATCCAGGCGAGCGGAAGCCTGGGCCTGCCAGCCAATGCCGACTTCGCCCGCGGCCTGGGCGTGCTGCTGATGGTCTGCACCGCACTCTATGCCGCGCCGCCGACCGCGGTGCTGGGGGCCGTGCTGATGACCGGCTATCTCGGCGGCTCGGCCGCCATGCATGTGCGGATCGGCAATCCGTTGTTCACCCACGTGCTGTTCGGGGTCTATCTGGGCGTCCTGATGTGGGGCGGCCTGTGGCTGCGCGACCCCCGCATCCGCGCCCTGCTACCCTTGCGACGGGCCGCCTAGGCCTTCTTGGGCGGCATCGGGATGAAGCCGGACGTGCGCGCCACATAGGCCTCATAGTCCGGCTTCTTGCGCCGCATATTGCCCTCGGTGGTCGGCACGCCGCTCCACTTGGTCAGCAGGACGGTGATCAGGATCGGGCCGGGTAGGGCGGCCGCGCCGACCAGGCCGGTTTCCGCCGCGATCAGCCACAGCCCCCACCAGACGCAGGCGTCGCCGAAATAGTTCGGGTGCCGCGTGTAGCGCCAAAGGCCCGACTGCAGCACCTTGCCCCGGTTGGCTGGGTCCCTCTTGAACTGGACCAGCTGCC
>CAMFHW010000597.1 GCA_945952175.1 uncultured Phenylobacterium sp.
TTCTGGCGCGGCTGGCCGAAGCGGCGGCGGCAGCGGGCATCGAGGCCGTCGCGATCGACGAGGCGGACGAGGCCGGGTTCGCCGCCCAGGCGGCGGACGCCGACGTCCTGCTGCATGTGCTGAAGCCGGTGACGGCCTCGGCCATGGACCTCGCGCCTCGCCTGCGCCTCATCCAGAAGATCGGCGTCGGGGTGAACACCATCGACCTGGACGCGGCGCGCCAGCGCGGGATCGCAGTCGCCAACATGCCAGGGACGAACAGCCCCGCCGTGGCCGAGATGACCCTGATGCTGATGTTGGCCACGCTGCGGCGGGCGACCTATCTTGATCCGCTGACCCGCCGCGGAGAGGGATGGCGGCCGGACCTCGCCCTGCTGGACGGGATCGGCGAGATCGCGGGGCGCACGGTCGGCTTCTTCGGCTATGGCGCGATCCCGTCGCGCCTGACGCCGGTCTTGCAGGCCCTCGGCGCCCAGGTGGTCTATCACACGCCCCAGCCCAAGCCCGAGGCCGCGGCGCGTCACGTCGAGTTCCACGACCTGCTGGCGGTGTCGGACATCCTCTCGCTGCACGCGCCCTCGACCCCCCAGACCCGCGGGCGCTTCGACGCGGCCGCCCTCGCGCGGCTGCGTCCCGGTGCGATCCTGATCAATACGGCGCGCGGCGACCTGGTGGACGAGGCGGCCCTCGTCGGCGCCCTGACCTCGGGCGCGCTGCGCGGCGCGGGCCTCGACGTCTTCGCCGAAGAACCCCTGGCCCCGGACGCTCCGCTGCTGGCCCTGCCCAACGTTGTGCTGGCGCCGCATGTGGCGTGGCTCACGCCGGAGACCCTGGCCCGCAGCCTCTCCGTCGCGATCGAGAACTGCCGGAGGCTGCGCGACGGCGCGCCGCTCCTTCATCAGGTCCTTTAGAATGCCCTCCCGCCCCTGCCTCGTCCTGGCCTCCGGCCAGCTCCTGACCGCCGAATGCTGGACGCCGCAGATCGTCGGCCTGGGCGACGATTGCGACATCCGTCTCGCCGACCACACCCGCGACGACACGATCGCCGGGATGGCCTCGCGGCTGCTCGCCGAAGCCCCCGACCGCTTCCACCTGGCCGCCCACGCCCTCGGGGGCTTCGTGGCGTTCGAGGTCATGCGCCGCGCCCCCGAACGCGTCCTCAGCCTGGTCCTGCTCTCCACCCTGGCCAGCGCCGACGGCCCGTCCCAGACGGCCCGTCGCGAGGGCTATATCCGGCTCGTCGAGGCGGGGGATTTCGCCGGGGTCGTCGAGGAGCGGATCCCGATCCTGGTCCATCCAGCGCGACGCGAGGACGAGGCCCTGCTGGCCGTCGTTCGCCGCATGGCGATGGACACCGGGCCACAGACCTTCCTGCGGCAGCAGCGGGCCATCATGGGCCGCGTCGACAGCCGCCCCGGCCTGGCGGCGATCTCCTGTCCGACCCTGCTGCTGCGCGGCGCGCAGGACGGGATCACCTCGGCCGAGCATCAGGCCGAGATCCTGGCGGCCCTGCCGGCGGCGCACCTCGAGACGCTGGAGGACGCCGGCCACCTGATCACGCTGGAGCGGCCCCGCACGGTGAACGCCCTGCTGCGCGCCTGGCTCGAGGATCATGGCCGATGAGCGCCCCGGGCCACGTCTCACGGCAAGGGGTCTCCGCGTGATCGACCATGACGCCATCCGCTTCATCGGCGACATTCCCCGCGCGCAAGCGGCCGCGCGAGAGGGACGCCCCGCACTCGAATGCGAGGGCCGCCGCCTCACCTATGACGCGCTGGCCAGGCGGGCCCAGGTCGCCGCCGGCCATCTGCGGCGGCTGGGCGTGCGGCCCGGCGACCGGGTCGCCTGGCTGGGCCGCAACTGCGAGTATTTCCATCTGCTCGCCTTCGGCCTGGCCGCGATCGGCGCCTGCCTGACGCCGCTGAACTCGCGGCTCTCGCCGGCCGAACTGGCGTTCATCCTGGACGACAGCGGCGCGGGGCTGCTGGTGACGACCGCGGACAAGGCCGATCTGGCCGACCAGGCCCTGGCGGCCGCGCAACGGCCAGCGCGCCGCCTCGACGCCGGCGCGCTGGCCGCCGAAGGCGCGCCGGACCCGTCCGGTCTGTCGGTTCCGGACGCCGACCTCCTGCAGCTCTACACCAGCGGCACGACCGGCCGCCCCAAGGGCGTGCGCCTGACCAATCGCGCCTACGAGGCCTTCCTGCGCCTGAGCCCACAGGTGGAGGGCTTCGACTACGAGTCAGAAGACGTGGTGCTGAGCGTCATGCCCCTGTTCCACGTCGCGGGCTTCAACGTGAGCATGATGGCCTTGGCTCACGGGTGCCGGGTGATCCTGCTGGATGGGTTCGACCCGGCGGCCATCATCGAGCTCATCGGTCGCGAACGCGTCGCCCATGTCTTCCTGGCGCCCTCGATGATCCAGGCGATCCTGGCCGCTCCGGGGGTCGAGGTGGCCGATTTCTCAAGCCTCAAGACCATCGGATACCTGTCTCTTATACACATCTCCGAGCCCACGAGACAAGAGGCAATCTC
>CAMFHW010000598.1 GCA_945952175.1 uncultured Phenylobacterium sp.
ATCCGGGCCTCGACGGTCGCCGAGCCCAGGCGCGGCAACAGGACGGCGTTCGGCAGCTTGAGCAGCTTCGGATTGATCGCCGGCTCGAACTCGAACACGTCCAGCCCGGCGCCGGCGATGCCGCCCTTGGCCAGGATGTCCGCCAGGGCGCTCTCGTCGATGATCTCGCCGCGGGCGGTGTTCACCAGGATCGCATGCGGCTGCATCAGCTTCAGCCGCCGCGCCGACAAGAGGTGATAGGTCGCCGGCGTGTGCGGGCTGTTGACCGAGATGATGTCCATCCGGGCCAGCATCTGGTCGAGGCTCTCCCAGTAGGTGGCCTCCAGCTCCTCGGCGATCCGCGGGCTGACCGGCTTGCGGTTGTGATAGTGGATCTGCATGCCGAAGGCGCGGGCGCGGCGCGCCACGGCCTGGCCGATCCGGCCCATGCCGATGATCCCGAGCCGCTTGCCCGAGAGCCGGCGGCCCATCATCCAGGTCGGCGCCCAGCCGGTGAAGCCCCCGGCCTGGGCGACGTTGGCGCCCTCCACGATCCGCCGGCTCACCGCCATCATCAGGGCCAGCGTCAGGTCGGCGGTGTCCTCGGTCAGGACGCCGGGCGTGTTGGTGACGATGATCCCCTTGGCGTTGGCGGCGGCCACGTCGATGTGATCGACGCCCGCCCCGAAATTGGCGATCAGCTTCAGCCGCTCGCCGGCCTTGGAAATGAGATCGGCGTCGATCTTGTCGGTGATCGTCGGCACCAGCGCGTCGCAGGTCTGCACCGCCTCGACCAGGGCGTCGCGCGACAGCGGCTCGTCCTCGATGTTCAGCTGGGTGTCGAACAGCTCGCGCATCCGCGTCTCCACCGGATCGGGGAGCCTGCGGGTGACGATGACTTTCGGCTTTCGCGCGGCCATGGGCGGTGGGGACTCGAAAAAGGCGTTCCTGGGGTCCGCGCTCTGGCGCGTTGCTCAGCAACCCTCTAGCAAAGGGGGCATGGACGGCCAAGGCGAGGTTCGTTCGCGGCGCAGATCGTGGCTGTGGACGCTGAATTTGACGGCGGCGCTTTTTCTGGCCGCCGACGCGGCCTGGGCGGTGTCGGATCGGCCCACGCCGTCCGGCCTGCCGGTGCCGCGCTATGTCACCCTGAAGTTCGATACGGTGAACGCCCGCGGCGGTCCCGGCGACGATCACAAGCTCTTGTGGGTCTATCACGCCAAGGGCCTCCCGGTTCAGGTGGTGGCCGAGAACTCCGAATGGCGGCGCATCTGCGATCCGGAGCACGGCCTGGCCTGGGTCCACAAGCGCACCACCGACGGCCGCCGCAGCGTCATGCGCACCGCCGCCACCCCGCTCCCGCTGCGCAAGAGCCCGAAGGCCGAGTCGCCGGTCGCGGCCTATCTGCAGTCGCGCTCCATCGCCGGCCTGGTCCGCTGCAGCGACAAGGGCTGGTGCAAGCTGAAGGCCGGCGGCGTCACCGGCTGGGCGCCCGCCCAGGAGCTGTGGGGCGTCGACGAGCGGCCCCAGTGCGGCTGAATTTCGTGCGCCGTCCCTGAACGGGCGTAAGGATCGCGCCGTTGAGCAAGGGCTGCGGCTCTGCTAGCCCTCCCCCCAATAACTCCGAACTCCGAAGATCAAGATCATGAACATCGGCGCCAAGGCCAAGGACCACTACAGCTACGAGGAGCTGCTCGCCTGCGGGCGCGGCGAGATGTTCGGGCCCGGCAACGCCCAGCTTCCCGTGCCGCCGATGCTGATGTTCGACCGCATCGTGAAGATCACCGACGAGGGCGGCGCCCACGGCAAGGGCTATGTCGAGGCCGAGCTCGATATCCGCGACGACCTCTGGTTCTTCCAATGCCACTTCATCGGCGATCCGGTGATGCCGGGCTGCCTGGGCCTCGACGCCATGTGGCAGCTGGTGGGCTTCTTCCTGGGCTGGTCGGGCGCGCCGGGCAAGGGCCGCGCCCTGGGCGTCGGCGAGGTCCGCTTCTCGGGCCAGGTTGCGCCGAAGGTCAAGAAGCTGGTCTACAAGATCGACCTCAAGCGGGTGATCATGCGCAAGCTGGTCATGGGCATCGGCGACGGGGTCCTCGAGGCCGACGGCCAGGTGATCTACGAGGCCAAGGACCTGCGCGTCGGTCTGTTCGACGCCAAGGACCTGGTCTGAGTACGGGTTAGGGGGAGCAGGAGAACGGCATGCGCCGCGTCGTCGTGACTGGGATCGGGATCGTCTCGTCCATCGGAAACAACGCCAACGAGGTGCTGGCCTCGCTGCGCGAGGCCAAGTCCGGCGTCATCGCCGCGCCCGAATACGCCGAGCTCGGCTTCCGCTGCCAGGTCCACGCCGCGCCCCAGATCGATTGGGAGGCGATGGTCGACCGCCGCGCCGCCCGCTTCCTGGCCCAGGGCACCGCCTTCTCCCACATCGCCATGGAGCAGGCGATCGCCGATTCGGGCCTGGAGGAGGGCGAGGTCTCCAACGAGATGACCGGCCTGATCGCTGTCTCTTATACACATCTGACGCTGCCGACGACTCCTTACGTGTAG
>CAMFHW010000599.1 GCA_945952175.1 uncultured Phenylobacterium sp.
AGCAAGAACGGCCGCCACCCGTTGCTGGAACGCCTGCGTTTCCTGTCGATCTCGGCCAACAACCTCGACGAATTCTACATGGTGCGCGTGGCCGGCCTGAAGGCCCAGGTCCGCGAGGGCGTGCGCACGGTCAGCCAGGACGGCCTGACACCGCACGAGCAGCTGGAGCGCGTCAACGCCGACGCCGCCGAGCTGATGTCCCACCAGCAGACCCGCTGGCGCGAGCTCTCCGAAGAGCTGGCCGAGGAAGGCCTGCGCGTCGTCACGACCGACCACGTCACCCCCACCGAGCGTCTGGCGCTGGAAGAGACCTTCCTGTCGCGGGTCTTCCCGGTGCTGACGCCGCTGGCCATCGACCCTGCCCATCCGTTTCCGTTCATCCCGAACCTCGCCTTCTCGCTGGTGCTGAAGCTGAAGCGGGTGGCCGACAACCGGCTGCTCTACGCCCTGGTGCCGATCCCGGCCCAGGTGGCGCGCTTCTGGGAGATCCCGGCGGCGGGCCGGCGCAAGAAGGAGCGCCGCTTCATCGCGCTCGAAGGCCTCGTGGCCCTGTTCATCGACAAGCTGTTCCCCGGCTGCGAGGTCGAGGGTCTCGGCGTGTTCCGCCTGATCCGCGACTCGGACGTGGAAATCGAGGAAGAAGCCGAGGACCTGGTGCGCGAGTTCGAGGCGCGGCTGAAACAGCGCCGTCTCGGCTCGGTCGTCCGCGTCGAGGTCGAGGCGGTCATGCCGCGCGAGCTGCAGGCTTTCATCTCCGACAACCTGCACGCCCAGGCCGAGGACATCATCCTGGTCGACGGCCTGTTGAGCCTCGACGAGCTCTCCCAGCTCATCCCGGCCGACCGCGCCGACCTGAAGTTCAAGGCCTTCGAGCCCCGCTTCCCCGAGCGCATCCGCGACCATGCCGGCGACTGCTTCGCCGCCATCCGCGAGAAGGACATCCTGGTCCACCACCCGTTCGAGAGCTTCGACGTGGTCGTCCAGTTCCTGCGCCAGGCCGCCCGCGACCCCAACGTGCTGGCGATCAAGCAGACCCTCTACCGCACCTCCAAGGACAGCCCGATCATCGCCGCCCTGATCGAGGCGGCCGACAACGGCAAGAACGTCACCGCGCTGATCGAGATCAAGGCGCGCTTCGACGAGGAGGCGAACCTCAAATGGGCGCGCGACCTGGAGCGCGCCGGGGTCCACGTCGTCTTCGGCTTCGTGGAGTACAAGACCCACGCCAAGCTCTCGATGGTGGTTCGCCGCGAGGGCGATGCGCTGCGCACCTACTGCCACTTCGGCACCGGCAACTATCACCCGCAGACGGCGCGCATCTATACCGACCTGTCGCTGTTCACGACCGACCCGGCGCTCGGCCGCGACTCGGCCCGGCTGTTCAACTACATCACCGGCTATGCCCGTCCCGACCGGCTGGAGAAGCTCTCCTTCTCGCCGGTGACCATGAAGCCGGACCTGCTGCGCCTGATCGCCCACGAGGCCGACAACGCCCGCGCCGGCAAGCCCGCCGGCATCTGGGCCAAGCTGAACGCCCTGGTCGACCCCGAGGTCATCGACGCGCTCTACGCGGCCAGCCAGGCCGGCGTGCCGATCGAACTGGTCATCCGCGGGATCTGCTGCCTGCGCCCCGGCGTGCCGGGCCTGTCCGAGAATATCCAGGTCAAGTCGATCGTCGGCCGCTTCCTGGAGCACGCCCGCATCGTCGCCTTCGCCAACGGCGCGCCCATGCCGTCGGCGGAATCGCGGGTGTTCATCTCCTCGGCCGACTGGATGCCGCGCAACCTCGATCGCCGCGTCGAGTGCCTGACCCCGGTCGAGAACCCGACGGTCCACCAGCAGGTGCTGCAACAGATCATGGTCGCCAACCTGAAGGACGAAGCGCAAAGCTGGACGCTCGACGCCCAGGGCCGCTATACCCGGGACCCGTCATGGGACCACCCGGGCGCCTTCTCCGCGCACGAGTACTTCATGACCAATCCCAGCCTGTCGGGCCGGGGGCAGAAGGTGAAGGACATGCCGCGCGCGATCGATCATGTGGCCTCGCGCGGATAGCACCCCGGCGGGCGTATCCGCGTATCCGGTCCCATCCGCCGGCCCCTATGAGGGCGGCCGGCAAGCGGCCGTCATCGACATCGGCTCCAATTCCGTCCGCCTGGTCATCTACCGGCTGGAGGGCCGGTCGATCTGGACCCTGTTCAACGAGAAGGCCCTGGCCGGCCTCGGCCGCGACCTCCCCGCCACGGGACGGTTGTCGCGCCAGGGCGTCGCCACCGCGCTCGCCGCCCTGCGCCGCTTCCGCTCGGTGCTGGAGGGTTGGAGCGCCTACGACACCTCCGTCGTCGCCACCGCCGCCGTGCGCGAGGCCCGCGACGGCAAGGAATTCCTGGCGGCGGTCCGGGAACAGGCCGGCCTCGACGTCCGCGTTCTCTCCGGTGAGGAGGAGGCCCGCTACGCCGCGCTGGGCGTCATCGCCGGTCAGCCGGACGCCCAGGGGGACGTCGGCGACCTCGGCGGCTCCAGCCTGGA